>QGVH01000007.1 GCA_003242735.1 bacterium
CCCCTGGGCGCCCCGAACGGCGCGCCGAAGACGGGCGCTTTGGGGCACCGGTATCCCGGACGGGGCGCAGAGGTTCCGGGCGCCCGGGCACCTGGAACGTCGCCCGGGCGGCGAACTTCCGTCGTCGTGCGGCGCTCCTCCCTCGCCGCTGGAAGTTGACCGCTTCGGCCGCGGCGATCTTCCACGGGCGATTGTGCAAGCGCGGCGCGATGGACCTTTACCGTGCGGGACGCGGCAAACGCCCCGAGCGCCGCCTGGCTCGCGCAACGACATCGGTGGTTTGCCGAGGGGGCGGTGCGGTGAGGCGGGGGCGGTGCGCGTTGACGCGGTGCTGTGGCGGCGCGACGGGCGGAGCGCGCGCGGCGGGCGGAGCGGGCGCGGGGACGCGCGGGGATGCGCGGGGACGAGCGGGGACGTGTAGGCGTGTAGGCGTGTAGGCGTGTAGGCGTGTTGGCGTGTTGGCGTGTTGGCGTGTTGGCGTGTTGGCGTGTTGGCGTGTTGGCGTGTTGGCGTGGCCGCTGCTGCCCGCACGCGTGGCGGTTGGGCCGAGTGTCGCGCCCCCGCTCCCCCCGCGGGCGGGGCTCACGGGCGCTCACGCCGCCCTTACGGTTCGCCGGCCGCGTCGCGGTTGTTGACGTCTCACGGGCCGGCGCCGCCGAACAACGCCCGTGCCAACTGCACGAGCAGCGCTTCCGGCGTGCGGACGAGCTGATGCCAGGTGACGCGGATCACGCGGTAGCCGGCGGCGGCCAGCGCGAAGTCGCGTCGCCGATCGGCTGCGACGCGCCCGCTCGTCGAGTGGAAAGCCGCGCCGTCGACCTCGACGATCAGCTTCTCGCGGCGCCATACGGCGTCCACCTCGTAACCGGCGATCGAGACGTTCGTCTCGGGCGGGTGGATGCCGGCCTTGCGGATGAGTTCCAGGAAGCGTTGCTCGGCCCTGGAACGGGTGATCGTCGAATCAGCGGTTCCGAGCAGCGCCCTCAGCCGTGCACTGCCGCGATGGCCAGGGTGGCGCTGGACCATCTCCCCCAGCTCGGCCGGCGTGGTCAGCCGCATGCCGAATGCTTCCACCGCCGCCCTCTCGAGGTCGCGAGCGTTCACGGTCGCAGCGAGATCGAGCAGCGTGCGCGCGGGCGTGGTCTGCCGGATCCCATCCACGGTGGCGATCTCATCGGGTCGAAGATCGCTGACCCGGTGGATGCGGATGCCGGGTCTCCGGCGGTCGCCGCGGGTGAGGATCACGTGGACGCGGGTGTCCGCGCCGTCGGCAGGGGCGAACTTGCGCAGCGCGGCGGCGGTCTGGTGGCTGACTGCGGCATCGGAGCCGCACGCGAACAACGCTGCCAGCGCGCGGCCGTGGATCGAGACAGGGAGCCCGACGGCGTACACGCCCCGGTGCAGCGGTACGAGCAGCCTGGACGCGATGCGGCCGTCCACGGTGTCCGGCGTAACGCCGGCTGCGAGGAGTTGGGCCCGCGTCACCACGCCGTGTTGCGTCGCGGCGAGGCGCAGGATCGCTTCGGTCGCCGCGGAGTGACGGAGTTTGGTGTGACGCGGTGTTGTCGGCCCGTTCACGCTCGCGCCGGGCGGTGAGGGCGTCGCGCCTGCAGAGGCGAGTGTTCGGATGGGGCTGCGCATGACCGGTCCGGCTCGCGGTGGCTCGGCGAATGAGGTCGGGTCCACGTGCCCGGGCCGCGGCGGCGAGGCCGGTGACGCCGTTGCGTTGGCGATCATCGCTCTGAACGATCCGCGGCTGGCCTCCACGATCGATGCGTGCGGATCCGGGGCGGTGCCATAGCCGTCGGGGACGCGGAGGACGGTGGGTGGGCTTCATTCGAGCGTGATCCGCTGTCCGCTTGGGTTCGCTGCACCGCAGCGACGGTGAACCTCCACTGCCGTGGCCATCCCCGGCAGGCCGACGTGGGCTTCGCCGCGCCCGGAGCGGCAAACTTCCCCCAAACGGCCGACTCGCGCGCCGGCGATGGCGGTTCGCCGCACCCGGCGCGGGGAACTTCCCATGCACCTCTCGCTCGGGCCACGAGATCGGCGGTTTGCCGCCGAGGGGCGCAGCCGCAGGAAGCGCCACCAGCCCGGCGGCACGCAGGAAGCGCCACCAGCCCGGCGGCGGCCCGCACCCACCCGTGCCCGGCCCCGCCTGCGGGTGGTGGCGATGGGGCAGGGTGGCCAAGGATACGCGGCATGGGCGCGATCGCCTGCGGCGGCTCGAGCGGGGGCAGGGGTCGGCGCTGGACGGGCCAGCGCGAGGAGCTGAACAAGGCGACGCGAGCCGCCGGACAGGCGAGCGCGGGCGGCTGGACGGGCCAGTGCGGACCGCTTGGACAGGCCACCGCGGGCCGCTGGAGAGGTCGACGCGGGCCGGCCGGACGAGGCGACGTAGGCCACCGGACAGGGCAACGCGGGCCGGCCGGACGAGGCGTGCGGGCCGCCGCTGGATGCCGCAGGCGGCCATCGCCGCTGGACGTGGATGGGCCGTGCCGCCTACCCAGCGGTTGACCCCGCCCCCGCTGTACGCCGGTCGAGCGTTTCCCCGTTGCGCACCGCCGGCCCGCAGCGCTGCTGTGCGCGGCCGCGTCACCGCTACCCACCTCGATGCACCGCGTCCCTCCTCGCCTGTTTTGACCCGCCCGTGAGTCCGGCCGTAGAATCCCGGGCCCGGACAACCGGTCGTAGGATCCTGCGCCCGGATGATCCATAGGAGCCACACGGACGGAGCCGGACGATGACGGAACAGCGGAGCGACGCCGCGCCCCGCGGGCGCACACCACGCGGCACGAGCACACGCGGAGGGTGGGAGGAGCGCGGGCCGCGGGGAACCCCTCCACGTGCTTGGTCGGTCCACTCTGCACGTCGATCGAGGGAGGAGCGCGGGCTGAGGGGAGAGTCGCCACGGATGCAGCGAACCGCGGGTCCCGGAGCCGGCACGCGCAGGCGCAGCGCGTCTCAAACCCGGACCCGCGCCGGCGGCCACCCCTGCAGCCACAACCGAACCCGCGCCGTCGTCCTCGCCTGCGCCCTCTCCCTTGCTCGCACCCCCGTCCTTGCCCGCGCCCTGGCCTTCTCCGTCGCCTCGGCCTGTGCGTCTGCCCTCGCCGCGGCCCAGGCCGTTGCGCAACAGCCGCCCAGAATGCCGCTGCCGCTCGAGGTCGAGCACTCCGCCGAGTTCCGCTGGTTGAACAAGCCCGTGCTCGCGAGCCGCATGCTGGATGACATGTCGGACCCGGCGACATGGCAGTTCCGGGGCACGGGCACGCTCACCCCGCTCCGCGATGTCGGGCCCGGCGGTGTGCCTGCGCTGCGCGTGGACGTGAACATGTACCGTGACCGGCCGGCGCCCACGCGCAACGGCCTCTCGGCCGTGAACCTGCGCCGCTCGTTCGCGGGCGACGACTGGAGCGAGTACAACCGCATCTCGTTGTGGGTCCGGCCGGACATCAACGGCTTCCCCATGCTCCCGCTCCAGATCGTGCTACACAACGAGGGACGCGACACCATCCCGGACCGCTACTACCGCGAGGGCATCCACTACGTCACGCTGCAGAACGGGCGGTGGCAGCGGGTGGTGTGGGAGATCGAGCCGCTGCCGCGCGACCGCATCACGGCGATCGAGATCGGTTACTGGGTCAACAAGATGTTCGCGGACCCGGACGACCGCGTGGCGTTCGAGATCGCAGGGCTCGAGCTGGAGCGCGTGGAGCCGGACCACTACGAGGGCTGGAACGTGGCGCCCGGCCGGATCGCGTACAGCCACACGGGCTACTCGCTGGGCGGGGTGAAGACGGCGCTGGCCACCGGGCTCGCGGCCACGGAGTTCGAGTTGATTCGGTTGGGCGACGACGTGGCGGCGCCCGTCGCCGGCGGCGGTGGAGCGCTCAGCGCTTCTTCCACCGCCGCGCGAACGCTCGCCTCCCCGGCACCGCGCGCCGTGGATGGCACCGCGGCCGGCGCTGGGAGCTCGGGCGAACCCCGCGCCGATCGTACCGCCAGCGGCCGGACCCCCGAACTCGCGGTCGCGTGGCCGCCGGGCTCCGTGGAGGTGAACGCGCCCAACGTCGTCGTGCTGCGCAAACCGGTGCGTACGGTCCAGACGCGACTCGGCGAGTTCCAGGTGCTGGACTTCTCCGAGGTGCGCACGCCGGGCCGCTACGTGCTACGTGCCGGCGATGTGCGCACGCAGCCGTTCCGCATTGACGCCAACGTGTGGCGCGGCACGATCTGGAAGGCGATCAACTTCTTCTTCGGCGAGCGCTGCGGTTACCCGGTGCCCGGATCGCATGGTGTGGACCACACGGACTGGCTGGCCACCCACGGCGACCTGAGCATCGTGATGAACGGCGGATGGCACGACGCTGGCGACCTCTCGCAAGGGCTGGTCAACACCGGCGAGGCGACGTACGCGATGTTCGCACTGGCGGAGCGGTTGCAGGCGCGCGGCGAGGATCCCGAGCTACTGGAACGACTGCTCGAGGAGGCGAAGTGGGGGCTGGAGTGGGTGCTCAAGGTCCGCTTCCCCGGCGGCTACCGGATCGGCTTCGCGAGCAACAACATCTGGACGAACGGCGTCATCGGCGACGCGGACGACCGCACCCGGGAGGCGCTCAACAACCCCAACGTCAACTACATCGCCGCGGCGGCCGCGGCCATCGCGTACCGGGTGCTGAAGGACCGCGAGCCGGAGCTGGCCGCCCGGGCGCTGCGCATCGCGGAGGACGACTGGCGGCATGCGGTCGTCGGCGTCGAGGGGCCGGAAACGTGGAGCACGCCCGCGTACCGCGCGATGCCCATCGAACTGGCGGGCATCGGCATCACCGCCTCCCTCGAGCTGTGGCGCGCCACGGGGACACAGGAGTACGCCGACAAGGCGTTCGAGCTGGCGCGCATCATTGTCGAGTCGCAGCAGAAGTCGTTCGTCGGCGGCCGGCACCCGCTCGCGGGCTTCTTCTACACGGGCCCGGACCGGGACACGCTCTTCCACCAGTTCCACCGCGGCAACGACCAGGCGCCGATCGTGGCGCTCACGCAGCTCATCGCCGCGTTCCCGGACCACCCGGACTGGATGCGCTGGTACGCCACGGTGGCGCGCTACGCCGAGTACCTGAAGGCGGGGGCGCGCACGACCGCGCCGTACGGCGTGCTGCCCGCCTACGTCTACCGTGACACCGACCACCTCCGCATGACCGCGGACCTCGCCCGCTACCAGGCCACGCCCGAGGCGTTCCTCGCGCAGGTGCTCCAGGGCATGCCGCTGGGAGATGGTTGGTACCTCCGTGCGTTCCCCGTCTGGTTCGCGCGGCGCGGCAACTACGGCGTGCTGCTCTCGCAGGCGAAAGCGCTGTCCGCGGCCGCTCACTTGCGCGGCGACCTCGAGGCCATCGCCTTGGCCGAGACGCAGGCGCAGTGGATCGTGGGTCGCAACCCGTTCACCCAGAGCACGATGATCGGCGAGGGCTACGACTGGGCCCAGCAGTACAGCGTTTCGTCCGGCGACATCGTGGGCGCCCTTCCCGTGGGCATGCAGACCCGCGGCGAGCGGGACGTGCCCTACTGGCCGGCCGCGAACATGTACGTCTACAAGGAAGTGTGGGTGCACCCGGTCGCGCGCTGGCTGTGGCTCATGCGTGACATCGCGGGCCCGGCGCTGCTGGAGGGGCGCGCGGCTCCGGGCACGAGGGTCGTCGAGCTGGTGGAGCCGACGACGTCGCGCTCGATCGAGCTCGATGCGGCAACCGACGGCGCGTTCCGCGCGTTCGTCCCCGCGGGTGAGTACCTCGTTCGCGCCGGCGATCTCGAGACGCGGGTGGCCGTTCTGCCCGGCGGCACGCACCACGTGGACCTCCGGCCCGGCCGCGCGCTGGACTTCGGTGTTCAGGCGGAGACGTCTGCGAACGGCGACGTCACGATCCGCGTGACCGCCCGTGGCGACGGGCCGCACGTCTTTGCGTTGCGCGCAGAAAACCTGGAGGTGGATGCGCGTACGCGGACGGTCGCCCTGCGCCCGGGCGTTTCGCAGACGGTGGAATGGAAGGGGAAGATGATCGCGCGCCATGAGCCGTGGGTCGCCGTCGTCATCGCGGACGGTGATGCGTCACGGCGGAAGGAAGCGGTGGGCGCGCTGCCGCGTTACCGGCTGGTCGCGGCCAGCGAGTAGCGCTGATCAGGGGGGCGACGGGCGGAGCGTCCGACCGCGTGACGTGCGCGAGGACGGATCCGGCGATCGCCTGGATATGCGCGAGCGCGGATCCTGGAGCGTAGCCGGGACCCGCTGTTTGGGCTGCTACGAACATCGGGCCGAGGCCGGGGCGCATGAGGGAGGAGGCCGGCGCCGAAGGAACGGGAACGCCGGCGAGAACGCGAGCGGGACAGCGAACCGGGTTCGCGGCGTGAGCCGGAACGAGCACGAAGACCGGAGAGAGGACACGCCGACGTGAACGGGAACCTCCATCGGAAGGGGGTCGAGCCGGCCGGCCCCGTGCGGACGCGGAACGGGACGCTGCTGGAGTGCCAGCGTCACCTCTTCTGGTTGCCGGACGACGTGCACTACCTCAACTGCGCCTACATGTCGCCGCTGCTCAGGAGCGTGGAGGAGGCGGGCATCGCGGGAATGAGGCGCAAGCGTCTGCCGAGCGACATCGTGCCGGCGGACTTCTTCACGGAGCGGGACCGTGTACGCGCGCTATTCGCCCGGCTGATCAACGCGCCGGACCCGTCACGCGTCGCGCTGGTGCCCGCGGCGTCCTATGGACTCGCGGTGGTGGCGCGCAACACACGCCTCGAGAAGGGGCAGAACATCGTCATCGTGGAGGAGCAGTTCCCGTCGAACGTGTACGTGTGGATGCGGCTCTGCCGCGAAGCGGGCGGGGAGCTGCGCACGGTGCCTCGGCCGCGGGGCCCCAGCGCGGGCTCCGTGTGGACGGAACGTGTGCTGGAAGCGATGGACGAGGCCACGGCCGTCGTCGCCATGCCCCATGTGCACTGGACGGACGGCACGCGGTTCGACCTGCTACGCATCGGTGCGCGGGCGCGAGAGCTGGGCGCTGCCCTGGTGGTCGATGGCACCCAGTCCGTGGGCGCGCTGCCGTTCGACGTACGAGCGATCCAGCCGGACGCGCTGGTGTGCGCAGCGTACAAGTGGCTGCTCGGGCCCTACGGGACCGGCGTGGCGTGGTACGGGCCGCGCTACGACGGCGGCGTCCCGCTGGAGGAGACGTGGCTCGCCCGTGAGGGCAGCGAGGACTTCCGCGCGCTCGTGCGTTACCGCGACGCGTACCAGCCGGGAGCCGTGCGCTACGATGCGGGTGGCTCGCCGAACTTCATCCTGGTGCCGATGCTCGTTGCCGCGCTGGAGCAGGTGCTCGCGTGGACGCCGGAGGCGATCCAGGCGTACTGCACGGCGCTCACGCGCGAGCTGCTGGAGGAGTCGGCGGCGCTGGGGTTCGGCGTGGAGGAGGAGGCGTGGCGCGCGGGGCACCTGTTCGGCCTGCGCATGCCTGCCGGCGTGGACCTCACCCGCGCGCAGGCGCTGCTGGCCGAGCGGCGGATCAGCGTGTCGCTGCGCGGGAGCGCCATGCGGGTCTCTCCGCACGTCTACAACGACGAGCGCGACATCGAGGCGTTGCGGGCCGCACTGCACGCGATCGCCCGCGTGGCGTGAGGCGCGAACGCATGTGGGCGCGAGTTCGCCGGCGATCCGGCTGGGGCGAGCTCGCCGCCGGTCTGACGCCTGCCCTCCGGCTGCCGACGCGCGCCCACCCGCACGAGGCGGATCTCACTCCGATGGAAAACCGCCCCGCGGAGGACAGCTCCGCGGGGCGGGGAAGGGAATGGGGCTGCCGGCCCCGTTCCGGCCGCGTCACCGGCTCACCGGCGGCGCGGCGTCGGCGGCCCATCAACCTCCCTGCTGTTGCTTGAGCGGCTCGCACGGTGGGTCGAGGCGGCGCGCCGTGCACTCGTTGGCCGGCACGACCATGCTCGGGAAGATCACGTCGCCCGGCCGGTCGAGCGGGAGCAGGTGCGTGCGGTTGTAGCGCCGCGCGTCGATCCAGCGCGTGCCGTTCCGCCACATCAGCGAGTACAGCCGGTTGTACAGCAGCTCGGTGATGAACTCGTCGTCCGAGCTGCCGGGCGTGAGGCCGCTGGGCCCGAGCCCGCCCGAGTGCTCGCGGATGAGGTCGATGTCCGCGACGGCGCCGGCGCGGTCGCCCGTGTGCCAGCGGACCTCCGCCCGGAGGAGCAGCAGCTCCTCGTTGTCGATCCACGGGATGTCCGCATCCGGGTCGGCCTGCGCCGGGTTGCTGGGCGAGTTGTAGAGCACGGGCTTGTGTGTGCCGACCAGGCCCTGCAGCTCGCGCACACGCCCGGCGTCCATGACCTTGCGGGTCAGGCGGAGGTCCGGCGTCCCGTCCGGCCGGGTCTGCGCGCCGGTGACGATGGACGAATGCACCCACAGGCGATCGTTGCTAAGGGGCTCACTGATCGGGTTCCCCGGCTCCCCGGCCGCCCCCGTGTAGCCAAAGTACACGCCCCTCGAGAGTGACTCGGGGAGATCGGAGTCGGTGATGAACGACGCCGCGAGAGCGGCGCTCGCCTCGCTCCAGCACGACGAGCAGCCGTTGAACGTCGCGCGGTGCACCAGCACCTTCGCGGCGAGGGCGCGGTTGAACTGCGCGAACGTCTGGGGCGTCGAGAAGCCGGTGAAGCCCGGCGCGACCGGGAAGGGGAACGCGCTCCCGCCGGCCAGGAGGTCCTGGTAGGCCTCGTCCAGCAGGTCGGAAACGTATTCCATTGCGGTCGCGAAGGGCACGAACGGCGCCGGCTCCGCGTCGATCGGCCGGTCCACGTCGATCGGGATGCCGTACTCGCCGGTGCGCACGGCCAGCCGATGGAAGTGCCAGGCCTTCATGGTCTTGGCGAAGCCGGCCGACGCCCGGATCTCCTCCTCGGTCAATCCGCTGGCGTTCTCCAGCGCCCTGAGGTAGGTGTTGATGTGACGGATGGCCGAGTACGGGCCGATCCAGATGCCTCCGTGGCGACCGGCGGGATCGGGCGGCCCGTGCACCTGCTCCTCCCACTCACGCGGGTCGTTGCCCAGCAGGTTGTAGCCCTCCCGGCCGTAGATGGCGTAGAAGATGATCTCGTTGCCGACGTCGTTGAACACCTGCGCGAAGATCCCCGTCGCGGCCCGGGCCAGGACCGAGCGGGTGGGCGAGGACGTGAGCTCCTCGGCCGTCGGCGCGTTGGTGTTCAGGACGTCGAAGTCGCCGCATGCGCCGAGCGCGAAGGCGCCGGCGATCGTCGTGATCCAGGCGGCGCGACGGGCCGCCCGACGGGTCGATTCGATCAACGTCGTCATCAGAACCCCACCGTCACGTTCAGGAAGATGCCCCGGCTCGGCGGATACGGAGCGATGTCGATGTTGGAGCGGATCGCGGTCGAGCCGAAGTTCGAGACCTCCGGATCCAGCCCCGAGTACTTGGTCCACATGAGTAGGTTGGTCCCGGTCAGGCCGACGCGCAGGTTGCGCACGCCGAGACCCATGGCCGCGCTCACCGCGGGCGGGACGTCCCACATCACCGCGAGCTCGCGCAGCTTCACGAACGTCGCGTCCTCGACGTACACGGCGTGGACGCCGTCACGCCGGGCCTGGGCCCGCTTCTCGAAGGCGGGCGTGCCGTAGTCGTCGGTGGTGTCCTGCGTGTCGTAGAGATACTTCGTCAGGTTGACCACGTTGCCGCCCTGCTGCCAGTCCACGGTGCTGCTGATGCTCAGGCGGCCGATGGTCACATCGTTGACCAGCCCGACGCGGAAGTCCGGCGCGCTGTTGCCGACCTGGACCATCGTCTCCGTCGCCTTGCCGTCCTTGTCGTAGACGTTGGCGACGATCTGCGTGACCGGCTTGCCTTTCTCGATGAACGTCCGGCCCAGGTTGCCGAAGCCGGAGCCCGCCGGGAAGAACGCCGGCTGACCGGCCAGGTCCACCACCTTGCTGGTGTAGCGCGTGAACGTCGCGCGCGCGACCCAGAGCGCGCTGGGGGTCTGGACGGGCGAGTAACCCAACGCGATCTCGATCCCCTGGTTCCGGAACGTGCCGCCGTTGAAGACCTGCGAGGCGTAGCCCGTGGACGGCGCGGGCACGCGCTGGAGCATGATGTTTGTGTTGTCGGCGATGAAGCCTGTCAGCTCCCAGGTGAGACGCCCGTTCATCGCGAAGCCGTCGATGCCCACCTCGAACTCCTTCTCCCGCTCCGGCTCCACAGAGGGCGAACCGGCCTGCGTGGAGACCGCGAGGCCACGCTCGCCGCCGATCTGGGGCGTCGACAGGGTGGTGTACTTGAAGCCGAACGACGGCAAGATGCCCGTCTCGCCGTACGCGGCGCGGAGCTTGATCTCGCTGCCGCGGCCGAGGGGATCGAAGAAGCGATACGAGCTCGAGACCTTGGGGAAGACGTAGTAGCGGTTCGCGTCGCCGTTCATGCTGCTCCGCTCGGCGCGCAGCCCGCCGCTGACGAGCAGCCTGTCACTGAGCAGCCGCAGGTCCTCCTGGATGTAGAAAGCCAGCGTCCGCTCCTGCGACAACGACTCGCTCACCGTGGTGAACGTCCCCTGATTCACGTTGCGCTGGCCCGGCAGCAGGCCCTCCGTCCGGATCAGATAGGTCTGCAGCCGCTGATCCTCGTACTGGATGCCGAACGACGTGGTCGCGGTGAACGACCGCGTCAGGAACGTGTGGATGGCGTTCACGTTCCAGTTGTAGAACAGACTGCGGCCGCCGCTCTCGATCGCCTCGCCCGGGCGGGTCTGCGGCTGCTCGTGGAACAGCTCGTTGGGGGACCAGACATCGTTCTTCTGGTCGAACGCGTCCAGGCCGCCGGCGAACACGAGCCGAAGGCTCTGGTCCGAACGGTCCAGCGCGTTCCAGTTGAGCCGCACGCCGCCGGTGAAGCGGAGCGTCTCCTCGTGGTTGTCCGCCAGCTCCGTGATCTGGTACGGGTTCGACTGCACCCCGACCGTCGGCTGCGGGAAGCTGCCATCCGGGTTGCGCCGGGTCAGGTCCACGAAGCTCGGGATGTAGGCGAAGGCGTAGCCGTGGCAGCCGTAGTTGTTGCAGTTGTTGTTCCAACCGCGGTCGTTCTCGTTCCGCGTGAACGCGGTGGACACCTGGAGGTCCATGGTGGAGCCCAGGGCCTGGTCGAGGTTCGCGCGCAGGCTCTGCCGCGTCGCGAACGTGTTGCGCTCCAGCCCCTCATCGTGCTTCCAGGCGCCGGACACGAAGTACCGCGTGTTCTCGGTGCCGCCACGGACATCCGCGATCGTCTCGTACGACGGGCGGCGGTTCGAGTAGATCTGGGCGTAGTGATCGAAGAACGGGCTCGGGTTGTCCTGGAAGAACGGACGAGCCGCCTCGCCGTACTTCGCCACCGCCTCCTCTTCGGTCCAGCGACGCGCCTTCAGCGTGCGCAGCGGCGTGTAGACGCCGACCCGCTGCGTCACGTTGATCTGCGGCGCCCCGACCCGGCCCCGCTTCGTCGTGATGATGACGACGCCGTTGGCGGCCTTCGAGCCGTAGATCGCCGACGCCGCGGCGCCCTTCAGCACCTCGATGCTCTCGATGTCGTTCGGGTTCAGGTCGGCGATCCGGTTGACCGCGTCCGCCTCCAGGCTCACGCTCGCGGCGGCGTTCGCGTAACCGCGGCCGCTGGGGATGCTGGCGTTCGAGTAGATGACGCCGTCCACCACGAACAGCGGGTCGTGGCTGCCCAGGACCGTGGTGTTGCCACGGATCTGCATCTGGATCCCGCCGCCGGGCGCGCCGGAGTTCGCCTGGAGGTTCACGCCGGTGATCTTGCCGGCCAGGGAATTCAGCACCGTGGGCGACGAGACACGGTTGATCTCCTCGCCGGAGACGTACGAGATGGAGGTCGTCGCACTACGCCGGTCGATGGTGGTGGCCTGGCCGGTCACGACGAGGGCGTCGAGGTTCAGCGCGTCGATCTCGAGGCCGACCTCGACGTTGGTCGTCCCCGGCTCGACGGTGACCGTCGCGGTCCTGTAGCCGAGCGTCGAGAGCCGCAACGTGACCCGCTCGCCCGGCACCCCCGCCAGCCGGAAACGGCCATCGGCGTCCGTGAGCGAGGTCTGACGCGTCTCGACGACCGTGACGGACACGGACGCCAGCGGCTGGCCCGAGAGCGCGTCGGTGACGCGGCCCGTGATCGTGCGGTCCTGCGCCGCCAGCGCGCCGGGCCACAGCAAGGCGAGTAAGGTCAGGATGCGTGTGGTACGCCCCATCGAAACACCTCCCGGTCCAGAGACCAACCCCCGGGCCGCACGGGGCATGCGGTCCCGGTCGATCACGTCGGCGGTAGGGGAAGCCTCTTAGGAAACGTCTGTGAGGCCGCGAGTGTGACGCCCCGGGTCGACACGCTCGCCACACGCTCGCCGGCGCGCGTCCCGCTGGCGGCGTGGTGGTCCAGTGGACGCGAACAGATTCCAAAGTGATCCGCACGCAGGTCTCGCGCGTCCGCCGGACGCGGCGTCGGCCAAAACGGCGGGGAGGGCTCCCAACGAGCCCTCCCCGCGGCGCTCAGTCGTCGGTGCGGCGGAAGCGGTAGATCAGAGCGCCGACGGCGAGCGCGATGGCTCCGGCCAGGAGGTTCTTCCAGTTCGCACTCGTCAGCAGCGCCAGCGAGAGCCCGATGGCGAGGATCGGGATGGTGGCGCCGCCGGGCAGGCGGATCGCGCCGGGGCGTTCGCCGAAGCGGCGCCGCAGGATCGGGACGGCGGCGGCCGTGCCGATGTACGTGGTGAGCCGCGCGATGATCGAGAGGAGCGCGAGCTGGACGAAGGAGCCGGTCACGGCCAGGATCAGCGAGAGTGTCGAGAGCGCGATGATCGCCGCGGCGGGCGTACGGTAACGCGGGTGCACGCGTGCGAGCGCGCGCGGGCCGTACCCGTCCACGGCGAGCGCGTAGAGGTAGCGGGGCCCGATGAGGACCGTGTTACCGACGTTGCCGCCAATGGAGACGAGCGCCCCGACGGTCATGAGCAGTGCGCCCGCGGAGCCCATGAACGTGCCGGCCGCCTCGGCGACGGGCGAGGCGGACTCGGCGACGCCGGGGAGGGTGCCGAGGGCGACGAGCTGGACCCCCGTGTAGAGGGCGGTCACGGTGACGATCATGGCCAGGAGCGCGAACGGGACGTCTCGCTGCGGGTTCTCGTACTCGCCCGCGGCCGCGGGAGCGTTCTCGAAGCCCGCGTAGGCGAAGAGCAGCAAGAGGGCCGTCTCGCCGAGCGTCCCGGGGCGTGGCGCCTCCAGGGTGGTGACGACCGACCAGTCGACGAAGAAGAGCCCGACCAGGACGAAGAGCACGAGCGGCGCGATCTTGGCGATCGCGAGCGCCACCGCCGTGCTGGCCCCCTCCTTCACGCCGACCACGTTGATCCAGGTGAGCGCGCCGATGAGGGCCGTGATGACGAGGATGCGCGGAAACCCTTCCGCCGCGGCGGGCCACAGGTACGCCAGGGCGAGGGCGAAGCCGTTGGAGAGGGATGCGATGGACGCCACGCGCGCGAGCCAGGTCATCCACCCGACCTCGAAGCCGACGAAGCGGCCGAACGCTTCGCGCGTGTAGACGTAGGCGCCGCCCGGCTCGTCGAAGTAGCTGGAGGCCTCTGCGAAGCAGAGCACGAGCAGGGCGACGGCCATCCCGGCCAGGATGACGGCCAGCGTGCTGCTCGGGCCCAGCGCCGCCGCAGTGGCCGCCGGGAGGAGGTACACGCCGCTGCCGACCACGTCGTTGATCGACAGGCCCACGAGCTGGCGCCGGGTGACGGCGCGCACAAGGGTCGGTCGTTCTGTCGTTGCCACGCTCACCGGCTATCCACGATGTCGGGGAAGTGTGCGAGGATGCCCACGACCGGGTGGAACCGCCGCAGACGGCGCACGCGGTCGCGGTGTTGACGTCGGATCGTTCTGCAAATATGCGCCATCGGCCCCCGATTGGCCAGCGACCGGGGCGGAGGCCGGGCATGTGGCGCTCGGGCCGGCGCGTGGGGCCATTACGACACCCGCCGGCAATCCCCTGGAAGTCGTCTGCTTCAGCAGTCGCGAACAGCCGCGCCGCGACGCGTTCGCCTGGACGCCAGCGGGTGCCGCGTAGCACAGGATTTGCCCCGGGTGCGTGCCCCTGTCGCGCCGCGACTCCGTATGGAGCGAGAGCCCTATGGCCCTCCACGAAGCCCGGCCGAGCGAGGGCGCAGGCGCCGTGTCGCTGCTCCCACAATTCACTCGCCCGGGAGAGGTGGGCGAGGTGCCGCGCGACCGCCTCCCGGACGCCGGCCTGCCGCCCGACACCGCCTACCAGATCGTCCACGACGAACTGCTGCTCGACGGCAACGCGCGCCTCAACCTCGCCTCGTTCGTCACGACGTGGATGGAGCCGCAGGCGCGGCGGCTGATGGACGAATGTGTGGACAAGAACTTCATCGACCGGGACGAGTACCCGCAGACCACCGAACTCGAACGTCGCTGCGTCCGCATGCTCGCCGACCTCTGGTCCGCGCCGGCCGATGGAGGGGCGACGGGTTGCTCGACCACCGGCTCCAGCGAGGCGTGCATGCTGGGCGGCCTCGCGCTGCTGTGGCGCTGGCGCGAGCGGCGGGGCAGCGGCGACGAAGCGCGAGGAAGGCCGAACCTCGTGATGGGCGCCAACGTCCAGGTGTGCTGGGAGAAGTTCTGCCGCTACTGGGACGTCGAGCCACGTCGGGTCCCCCTCGGGCCGGGACGGCTGCACCTCACGGCGGACGGGGCCGCCGCGCACTGCGATGAGAACACCATCGGCGTCGTCGCCATCATGGGCTCCACGTTCGACGGCAGCTACGAGCCGGTGGCAGAGATCGCCGCCGCGCTGGACCGCCTCCGCGAGGAGCGGGGAGTCGACGTCCCGATCCACGTGGACGCGGCGTCGGGCGGGTTCATCGCGCCGTTCCTCGATCCCGGCATCGTGTGGGACTTCCGCATCCCCCGTGTGCAGTCCATCAACACGTCCGGGCACAAGTACGGGCTCGTGTACCCCGGCATCGGCTGGATCGTGTGGCGGGATCGGCGAGCGCTGCCGGATGGGCTCGTCTTCGGCGTCGACTACCTCGGCGGCGAGATGCCGACCTTCGCGTTGACGTTCTCGCGTCCCGGCGCGCAGGTCGCCGCGCAGTACTACAACCTGCTCCGGCTGGGGCGCGACGGTTACAGGCGTGTGCAGCAATCCTGTCGGGACACGGCGATGTGGCTGGCCTCGAGGATCGCCGCGCTGGGCCCGTTCGAGCTGCTCTCGGACGGCAGCGCCGTTCCCGCATTCGCGTTCCGCCTACGGGACGATGTGCGCAATTACACGGTATTCGATGTCTCCGCCGAGCTCCGCCGCTACGGCTGGATCGTGCCGGCGTACCACATGCCGCCGCGGCTCGAGGATGTCGCGGTGCTGCGCATCGTGGTGCGCAACGGGTTCAGCCGCGATCTGGCGGAGCTGCTGCTCGGGCACCTCGAGCGCGTCGTCGGCGTGCTGGAACGTACGGGTGGCCGTCTCGGAGAACCACACGCCACCGGCTTCCACCACTAGGAGGGACCGTGTGCCGCCTCTTCGGAATGGCGAGCGGGCCCGAGCACATTAGGGCCACCTTCTGGCTGCTCGACGCCCACGACTCGCTGGCACGTCAGAGCCGGCGCGAGCCGGATGGCACCGGGCTCGGCTGGTACGAGGCCGACACGTACCCCGAGCGCTTGCGCGACCCGGAGCCCGCGTGGCGCGATCCGTCGTTCTCTCGCGACGCCAAGGAGGTTCGGTCGCGGACGTTCATCGCTCACGTCCGGCTCGCGTCCGTCGGCGGACGGACCGTAGAGAACACGCATCCGTTCCTCATGCAGGGCCGCATGCTCGCCCACAACGGCCACATCGGCGGGCTCCACGAGCTCGAGGCACGCCTCGGACCCGCGCGGGAGCTGGTGCGGGGCGAAACGGACTCTGAGCGGTTCTTCGCGCTCGTGACCGCGGAGGCCGATCGTCTCGGCGACCTGGAGGAGGGGCTCGTCTCGGCGGCGCGCTGGGTCGCAGAGAACCTGCCGCTCTACGCCCTCAACGTCATCCTCGTCACCGCCACCGACCTCTGGGCGCTCCGTTATCCCGACACGCACGAGCTGTGGGTCCTCGAGCGCGAGCCGCGCCACGGCCGTCACCTCGACGCCACCAGCGCCGCTGGCACCGTCCGCGTGCGCAGCCAGGACCTCGCCCGTCTGCCCAGCGTCATCGTCGCCAGCGAACCGATGACCGAGTCCCGGTCCTGGACCCTCATGGAGCCCGGCGAGCTGCTCCACGTGGATCCGCACCTCGCCACGAGCCGCCGCGTCGTTCTGCCCCATCCGCCGAAGCACCAGCTCCGCCTCCAGGACCTCGAGCCGCACGCGGCGGAATCGCAGCGGTCGCGGTGAGCCGCGGCCACGCCGCGCGTCGGCGGCCTCTGCCGGGGGATCGGCAGGACTTGCACGGCCCTCCCACCGCAGGCTACAAGTGCTGCCGCCTCGTCGCCGAGGAGCGCCGCACGTGACGGCCCCCTCCCCGGGGTCGTGGCGCCCTCGGTGACCGGTGACGATGGCACGCGCCCGCCGCCCGGAGAGGTGGGTGGCGGTCCCAGGAGACGACAATGGGACACCGACGGAACGAACGGATTCTCGCCGCGGCGGCGCCGCTGGCGCTGGCCGTCGCGCTGCTCGGCTGGGGCGCGCGCGAGGACGGCCTGTCGGCACAGCAGGGGTTGCTTCCGCTCTGGGAGGTCACGGACGGCGCTGGCACCGTGCACCTCCTCGGCTCGATCCACCTGCTGCGGCCCGATGTCTATCCGCTGGATCCGACGATCGACGAGGTGTTCGACTCGGCGGACGTGGTGGTGTTCGAGCTGGAGCCCGCCGAGCTGGCGAAGGCGGCGCAGGCGATGGTGGCGCGGGGCGTGTACCCGCCCGGCCGCACCATCGCGGACGACCTGCCGGCGGAGCTGGTCGCCGAGCTGGAGCGCCGCGGCCAGGAACTCGCGTTGCCCACCGTGACGATCCGGAGCATGAAACCGTGGTTCGCGGCGATGACGTTGTCGGCGCTGGTGCTCCAGCGCGCGGGGTTCGACGGGGCATCCGGCATCGACGCGCACTTCCAGCAGCGTGCGGCCGCAGCAGGCAAGCGGACCGTGGGGCTGGAGACAGCGGAGGACCAGATCTCGGCGCTCGATGGACTCAGCGCCGAGGCCCAGGTCGTGTTCGTGGAGCGGACGCTCGCCGACCTGGATTCGGCGGCGGCGAAGCTGGACCACTCGACCGCGCTGTGGCAGGCCGGCGACGTGGATGCGCTGGCCGCGCTGATGGCCGAGTCGATGCGCGGCCAGCCGGAGCTGGAAGAACGTCTGCTCTCCACCCGCAACCGGAACTGGGTGCCGAAGATCGAGGCGCTGCTGCGCAGCGGCGAGCGGGCGATGGTCATCGTGGGGCTCGCCCATCTGGTGGGGGAGGGGAGCGTGGTGGACCTGCTCGAGGAGCGCGGCTACACGGTCCAGCAGCTCCGCGCCCGCGAGGCCGCAGGGGTGGGGGCTTCGCGTTGAGCGCGGGGGAGGGGCCTGGAGGGCCTTTGCGCTGGTGCGACCCGGGAACGACTCTGAGTTTCCTCGGCGCTGGCTGCGGCCTCGTCCCATATCCTGTCGGCCGGGCCGATGCCCGCGCGTCCTCCGTCCTCCGCCCAGCGTGGCCCCTGGTGCGGCTGCGGCTCGCACGCACAGCGCGCCCCGCAGCGCGCCCCGCGCCGGATCACGTGTTTCCTACCCCGCGTATCAGGCGTAGAATACGCCCCGGCAACGGCGAACGCCGGGCCAGGGTGACCACCGACAACCTGCCAGACGGACAGCGGAAAAAACACGCATGAGCACTACGGAGACTCGAGCCGGCGGGCGCAGGGCGTCTTTGCCCGCACGGTTCCTGGACGCGGTGGAGCGGGTCGGCAACCGGCTGCCGGACCCCCTCACGCTCTTCGTCATTCTCATCGGCCTGGTCCTCATCGCCTCGTGGATCGCCGCACGACTGGGCGCGGCGGTGGCGCATCCGCAGACCGGCGAGCAGATCGTCGCGGTCGATCTGCTCAGCCGCGCGAGCATCCAGCGGATCCTCCAGGAGATGCCGCAGACCTTCGTGTCCTTCCCGCCGCTCGGGCTGGTGCTGGTGGTCATGCTCGGCATCGGCATCGCGGAGCAGACTGGCCTGGTCGCGGCTGCCATGCGGGCGTTCTTGCGGGGCATCCCGCCGCGACTCGTCACGGCCGCCGTGGTGCTGGCCGGCCTGCTCTCCAGCCTTGCCGTGGACGCGGGCTACGTCGTGCTCGTGCCGCTCGGCGCGGTGATCTTCCACAGCATGGGCCGGCACCCCATCGCCGGCCTGGCCGCGGCCTTCGCGGGCGTGGCCGGCGGATTCAGCGCGAACCTGCTGATCACCTCGCTGGATCCGCTCCTCGGCGGGCTTACCCAGGCCGCCGCCCAGATCGTAGACCCGGACTACATCGTCGAGCCGACGGCGAACTGGTACCTCATGGCCAGTCTCGTGCCTGCGCTCGTGGCAGCCGGCACGTTCGTCAACGACCGCATCGTCGAGCCCCGGCTGGGCGAGTACCGCGGCACGCCGGAGGTGGGTGCAGCCGAGGAGAACGCGAACGCCCTGACGCCGGAGGTCGAGCGCAAGGGGCTGATCGCCGCGGGCGCGGCGTTGCTGTTCGTGCTCCTCGTGATCGCGGCCACGGTGCTCCCGCGTGACGGCCTCCTGCGCGGCCCGAACGGCGAGATCCAGCCGTTCCTCTCGAGCATCGTCGCCGTGATGTTCTTCTTCTTCCTCCTGCCCGGGCTGGCGTTCGGCATCGCGACCGGCTCGATCCGGAGCGACCGGGACGCGGCGCGCATGACGGCCGAGTCCATGGCGAGCATGGGCGCCTACATCGCGTTGGCGTTCGTGGCGGCCCACTTCGTCGCGTTCTTCAACTGGTCGAACCTGGGAATCCTCCTCGCGATCACGGGCGCCAACGCCCTACAGGCGGCGGAATTCACGGGGATCCCGCTCCTCCTGTCGTTCGTGGTCCTGACCGCATTCGTGAACCTGTTCATCGGCAGCGCTTCGGCGAAGTGGGCGGTCATGGCGCCGATCTTCGTGCCGATGTTCATGCTGCTCGGCTACTCGCCCGAGTTGACGCAGGCGACGTACCGGGTCGGTGATTCGTTCACGAACATCATCACGCCGCTACTGCCCTACTTCCCGCTGATCATCATCTTCGCGCGCAGGTACGACCGCTCGCTGGGCATTGGCAGCATCATCTCGACGATGCTGCCGTACTCCATCGCGTTCGGTCTGGTCACGACGTTGATCCTGCTGGCGTGGTTCCTGGCCGGACTGCCGCTCGGGCCGAACGCGCCGCTGTACTACCAGCCGTGAGACCGTAGGGCCGGTGTTACGTGCGAAGGGCGGGGAGGGACGCAGGCCTCTCCCCGCCCGTCTGCATCCGCGGCGCTGAGTGCAACGCCGGCCTCCTGCCGGGGTGGGGCGCCGCAGGGTCGCTGGGCACGGCCGCCGGCGCTCCTGGTCACGCGACCGGCGCCCCGCTCACACGACGACGAGCGGCCGGTCCACCAGGTGCTCGGCGATGAACCACACCTGGAGTTCGTTGGTGCGGAGCACGTCCGAGACCAGGATGTCGTTGGTGACCAGGTCGCCCAGCTCGTCGGCCCGCCGCGCCAGTTCGCGCGCGTGCTTGATGATGTGCTCGTGAGCTTCCAGGAGCCGCGAGAGCATGGCGGGAACCTCTTCCGCGCCGTCCGGCGGTCGTGGGATCCTGGTGATCTCCGCCACGTGGCGTGGGTCGCCGACCGCGACGGCACCCAGCGTCTGCACCCTCTCGGCGAGGAGGTCAATGAGCTTCTCCTGCTGCTCGGCGTGCCGGTCCAGGAGCAGGTGGAGTTGGTAGAACGTGGCGCCGCGCATCAGCCAGTGACTTTTCTTGTAGAGGTCGTGCAGGATGCGTGTGTCGGCGAGGACCTGGTTCAACCTTGCCGCCATCTCGCTCCGCACGTTCTCCGAGAGGCCCAAGGGCATGTCGCGGAGCTGGTCGAAGCGCTGGACCTCCCGGCTCTGCTGGTGGAGGTGGGGCTGGCTGTCTCCGGGCGGCGAGTGCGGTCTGGGAACGGCTGCGCTTGCCATGGATTCTCCTCTCGATCCCTGACCGGCGGGCGCCGTCGTCCGCCGGCACCGTCCGATGCTTGCTCGGCGTGATTGCCCCGGCGGCGCCGGCGCCCCCTCGGAACCGTGTCGCGTTGCCGGCGCGGGGCAGGCGTGCGTATAAGCAAGGGCCATACCTGCCTGGACGGCTCGGACCGACCAGCCCCCTAAACCGTTGACCGACGCGTCGCCGCATAGGAGTCCTTGCGCGCCCGTCAGCCGCCGCATAGCGTTTCGTCCACCTCTTGGAGGTGCCCCGCGGCCGGTGCCCTCTACGTGGCACCGGCCGCCTGAACATCACATCGTGGCTTCGCACTGCTTCGCGCGCTCTTGCTCGTGTGAGCCGCCACATGAGAACGATCCTGGAGTGGGTCGCGAGGGCGTCGTCCATCGGCACGAGCGGGCAACCGCCGCGGAGGGCTCACCAGATCTCGCTGATCAATCAGGTCGCCCTCCAATCCTGCGCGGTCCCTATCCCGTATCAGGTCTTCTACCTGCTCCACGACGCCAGCCGATACCTCCCGCTCGTGGTCGTCAACGCCGTCTTCATGGCGTGTTGCATTGCGACGCTGTTCATGAACCGAGCGGGGAAGCACGCGGCGGCGCGCAACACGATGTTCACCGCCCTGCACGTTCAGTTGCTCGTCGTCACATACTTCCTCGGCAACGGTGCGGGCGTTCACTTGCTCTACTTCCCTCTGGGAACCTGGCTCGGCCTGTTCTTCGCCTCGCGCCGGCTACACGCCATCCTCGCCTTCACCCTGGCCGCGCTCCTCTTCGTCGTCTGCCACTACGCCTTCCCGCCCGAGGCTGCGTCGATCGCCGCGCCCGCGGCGCTGCTCCACGTGACGTTCATCGGCAGTGCGGTCAGCGCTCTCTGCATCGCCGGGGCCCTCTCGTACCAGTTCCGGCTCGAGATGGACCGGGTGGAGGCCGAACTCCAACGGTCCAACGAAGAGCTCGCGCGGCTCTCCGGCCAGGATCCGCTCACCGGCCTGGCCAATCGGCGTACGCTCGACGACCGCTTGACCCGCGAGTGCGCGCGGCTACGGCGGCCCGGCCAGCACATCGCCGTGCTCCTGTGCGACGTGGACCACTTCAAGGCCTACAACGACCACTACGGGCACCTCGCAGGCGATGCCTGCCTCAAGCGCGTGGCCGAGGCGCTCTCCTCCGTCGCTCGGCGCGCCAACGACGTCGTCGCCCGGTACGGAGGCGAAGAGTTCGTCATCGTGTTGCCCGCGACGGACTGCGCCGGCGCGCTCCGGGTGGCCGAGGAGGCCCGGGCACGCGTGAGCGCCCTCGGGATCCCCCACGAACGCTCGGACGCGGCGCCCGTCGTCACCGTGAGTGTCGGCGTCGCATGCTGCGATCCCGCCACGCCTCTGGCGCCGGAGGACCTGCTCCGCCGGGCCGACGCGGCGTTGTACGCCGCCAAGCGGGCCGGCAGGAACCGCGTCGTACGTTACGACGGCCTTGGGCCGGACGGTACAGCCACCGCATGATCGCGCAGCCGTCCCTCAGGCGCCCTGCGACAACCGTCCGTGGCACGGGGCTCGCGGTCGGTCTGCCGCGGTCTCGCGACGTGCGCGCCGCTCCGGCCAGGGGGCGGCGGCGGACGCGCGGGTCGTCCGGCTGCGTGGACAATGGACGTTCGGGGCGTACTTCTCTGGGGGTTCGCGGCGACCACGATCCTGACCACGATCCTGCGCGGCAGCCAGGCGGTCGGCCTGACCCGGCTGGATCTGCCCCTGATGCTCGGCCTCATCGTCACGCCGAACCGGGACCACGCCAAGGCGTACGGCTTCGTCATCCATCTCTTCAACGGCTGGCTGTTCACGCTCATCTACGCGGCGTTCTTCGAGTACCTGGGCCGCGGGGGCTGGTGGCTCGGTTCGATCATCGGCGCGGTCCACGGCGTGTTCGTGCTGGCCGTGGGGCTGCCGGCCGTCCCTGGCCTGCATCCGCGCATGGCCACGGACGCCCGAGGTCCTGAGCCCACGCGCGAGCTCGAGCCGTCAGGCTTCATGGCGCTCAATTACGGACGAAGGACGCCGCTGGTGACGCTGCTGGCGCACGTCGTCTTCGGCGCGATCCTCGGGACGTTCTATCGCGTCTGAGGAGGGGCCATTCCTGTTGCACGCGCTCCGTGAGACGGGCGCGCTCCTCGGAACGTTCTGTCGCGTCTGAGCAGTGGGCCGGCGACGCATCCCCGCTACCTGGTCACCGCTGCGCGTCGTGCTCCGCGAGCGTCAGCGCCGCGTTGATCAGCCCGATGTGGCTGAAGGCCTGCGGGAAGTTGCCGAGCTGCTCGTCGGTTTCGGGGTCGATCTGTTCGGCGAGCAGGCCGAGGTCGTTCCGCCGCTCGAGGAGTCGGACGAAGATCGCGTGCGCCTCGTCGAGCCGGCCGAGGCGGGCGAGCGCCTCGACGAGCCAGAACGAGCAAATGAGGAACGCGCCTTCGCCGCTGGGAAGGCCGTCCGGGCCCAGGTACCGGTGGACGAGCTCCGCACGTGCGAGGTGACGCTGGATCGCCTCGACGGTGGAGACGACGCGGGCGTCGTCGGGCGGAAGGAACCCCACCAGCGGGATGACGAGGAGCGCGGCATCGAGGCCGTGGCCGGGCGTGCGGGTGAAGGCGCCGAGCGCGTGGCTGTAGCCGTTGTCGAGAATCCACGAGCGGATCGCATCGCGGGTGCGCGTGAGGGGGGCGAGTTCGAGCCGCAGGTCGCCCGCGCGGGCGAGCTCTATGGCGCGATCCAGGCCGACCCACGCCATGACCTTGGAGTGGACGTGCTGCGCGCGGCCGGTACGCACCTCCCAGATGCCATCATCGGGTTCTGTCCAGCGCTTCGTGATGATGCGCGTCAGGCCGCGCAGCAGCCGGCGTGCATCCCTGTCGAACTCTCCGCCTGACCTGCGGTACAGGGTCAGGGCATCGATGACCTCGCCGTACACGTCGAGCTGGAACTGCCGGTAGGCCGCGTTGCCCACGCGCACCGGCCGTGAGCCGCGGTAGCCGTCCAGGTAGTCGAGACTCCGTTCCGGGGTGCGTGCGCCGCCGTAGACCGTGTAGAGCGGCTTCAGTTCGGGATGGCCGACGCTGGTGGAATAGAGGAGCCATCGGGCGAACGCGTCGGCCTCGGCTCGATAGCCGAGACGGAGCATCGCGCGAATGGCGAAGGCGGCATCCCGGAGCCAGCAGAAGCGGTAGTCCCAGTTCCGCACGCCGCCCACGCGCTCCGGGAGCGAGCTGGTCGGCGCGGCGATGATCGCGCCCGAGGGCGCGTACGTGAGCAGCTTGAGGGCGAGAGCGCTCCGCAGCACGGCATCATCGTAGGCGCCCACGGTGCGGTAGGCGCCGGCCCAGCCGATCCAGAACTCCTCGGTCAGCCGCTGGATCAGGTCGAGGTTGCCCAGCACGGGAAGGTCGGCCGGCGCCTCGGGCGAGTACGCGAGGGCGAAGTCCAGTTGCTCGCCGGCGTGCAGGGGAAACCGTCCGGTCAGTTTCCCGTTCTCGCTCTCGAGCCGGGCGTTGGTCACGAGGTGCAGGGCGTGGCCGCCCCACTCGATCGCGTAGCGGGTCGCATGTTGTCGCCGCACCAGGGGCACGCGACGGCCGAACTGCGGCCTGGCCTCGACGCGGACATCCAGGGTCACACTCCCCTCGATGCAGCGGACCCGTCGCACGATCTCCCGAAACGCGACCGGGTAGGTCCGCTTCTGGGCCTCCGTCAGTGCAGGCATGAAGTCCACCACGCGGACGACGCCGCCCGCCGCGGTGAAATCCGTCTCGAGGATATTGGTCCGCGGGAGATAGCGGCGCCTTGTGCGGAACGGCCCGGCGGGGCGGATCTCGAAGGTGCCGCCGAGATCGGCGTCGAGGATGCGCGCGAACACGGCGTCGCTGTCGAAGCGCGGCACGCACCACCAATCGATCGAGCCGAACCGCGAGATCAGGGCCACGCTACGGCCGTCGCCGATCACGGCGTAGTCGCCGATCGGGAGGTAGCGGGGGCGCGACGGTTCAGGCGCGCCCGTCTCAGCGCTTGCGGTAGACGAGGTAGCGGACGGCATCGGCCCTCCGCAGCTCGATTCCGAAGCCGGGGCGCGCGAGATCGGGACGGAGCACGCCGTCACGTGGCTCGGGCGCGCCGTCGAAGAACGCTCGCTCGATGCGGACGTGGTCGTGGAAGTACTCGACGTGGCGCACGACGGCCAGCGCGCAGCAGGGGTGTGCGTGCAACGATGGCGCCGTGTGGGCGGAGAGCGGGATCCCGTGGGCCTCGCAGAGCGCCGCAACGCGGAGGAAGCCGGTGATCCCGTTGCAGCGCGTGGCGTCTGCTTGGAGCACATCGACGGCGCCGGCCTCCAGAGCGCGGCGGAAGTCCACCAGCTCGTAGCCGTACTCGCCGGCGGCGATGTCCATGCCGGCAGGCGCGCGGTCGCGCAGCAGACGCAACCCCTCGAGATCGTCGAACGGGACCGGCTCCTCGAACCATGACACCCCCGATTCGCTGAAGCGCTCGGCCATCGCCAGCGCGTCTTTGCGGCTGTACGCGCCGTTCGCGTCGACGAACAGCTCCGCGTTTGGCCCGATCGCCTCGCGGGCCGCGTGCACGCGGCGTGGATCTTCGGCCGGCCGTGCGCCCACCTTCATCTTGACTCGCCGGATCCCGGCATCGACCCACCGGGCGAGCTGCTCCTGGAGTCTGGCGATCGGATAGGCCGTGAAGCCGCCGCTGCCGTAGACGGGCACTCCGTCGCGCACGGCGCCCAGCAGCGCGACGAGAGGCAACCCGAGGAGCCGCGCCTTGAGATCCCAGAGCGCGTTGTCCACGGCGGAGATCGCCATCGCGCAGATGCCCGGGCGGCCGAGGTTGCGGACCTCACGCCGAAGGTCGGCCCAGATGGCCGGGATCGTCATTGGATCGCGACCGACCACCAGCCTGACGAGATGCTCGCCGATCAGCCGCGCCGTGGCCGTGTCCGCGTACGTGTAGCCCAGCCCGGTGACGCCCGCGGCCCGCACCTCGACGATCACGATGGTGGTGGAGTCCCAGGACAGCGTGCCGTCGGATTCGGGGAAATCCGTCGGGACCGTATAGGCAGAGACGTCGACCCGGTCGATCGTGAGCTGCGTACGCGACGGTGCTCGAGCCACGTCGTCGTCTCCGGTCCTCAGATCGAACGATCGCGCGGCGGGGCGCGACGCGCGGGTCGGATCATCTCCGCGCGTACGGATGCAGCGACCTCACCACCTGCCGCGCGCGAGCCGCCACGCCAGCGCGCCGCCGACGGCGAGCCCGGCGCCGAGCGCTGCCACGGTGTAGGCCGAGGGCGACGGCAACTCCACCAGCTCCCGCGGCGCGAGAGCGTGCGCGTACGACTCCGGCGTCCGGCCCGCCGGAAGCCGATCGCTCTCCAGCGCCATCCGCAGCACCTGGGCGAGGTGGAGCGCGCGGCGGTCCGTGGTCTGGCGGATCTGCTCGCGGCAACTGAAGCCGTCCGCGATGATGATCGTATCCTGGCCCGCCGCGCGGACTGCCGGCAACAGCACGCGCTCTCCAGCGCCGATCGAGACGTCGTACTTGTCCCTCTCGAAGCCGAACGAGCCGGCCATGCCGCAACAGCCGGAGTCGAGGATCCGGAAGTCGAGGCCGATCCGCGGCAGGAGCTGCTCCTCCGCATCGAGACGCATGATCGCCTTGTGGTGGCAATGGCCGTGGACGATGGCGCGTGCGTGCAGCCGTGGCGGCTCGTAGCCCCGCGCCTCGCGGACCAGGAACTCGGCCAGCGTCATCGCCTGCGCGCGGAGCCGCTGCGCATCCGGGTCATTGGGAAACAGTTCGTGGAGCTCGTCCCGGAAGACGGAGACGCAGCTCGGCTCGAGCCCCACGATCGGCGTGCCGGCGCGGATCTGCGGCCTGAGTGCCTCGATGACGCGGCGGAGCTGGTGTTCGGCGACGTCCAGCATGCCGAAGTCGTAGAGCGGGCGGCCGCAGCAGAGGAACGTGCGGGGCACGACGACGCGGTAGCCCGCATCCTCCAGCACGTCCACCGCCGCCGCGGCGATCTCCGGGTGGAAGCGGTTGTTGAACGTGTCCGGCCAGAGGATGACCTCGGGCCCGCCGCGGATCCGCGTGCCTCGCCGTCTGAACCACGACGTGAACGTGCGCGGCGCGACCGTCGGGAACTGCCGCTCGGGCGCCATGCGGACCGCGGCCCTGGCGAGGCCGCGCAGCCCGGGCGTGCGCACGGCGAGGTTGGCGAGCCCGGGCGCGAGCGAGGCGGCGCGCGCCCACCAGAAGACGAGGCCGTAGGCGTAGGCGGAGAGCGGACGCAGGCGGCGCGCGTAGTAGTGCGAGAAGAACTCGGCCTTGTAGGTGGCCATGTCCACGCTGACCGGACACTCGTGCTTGCACCCCTTGCAGGCGAGGCAGAGGTCCAGCGCCTCCTTCACGTTCTCGTCGCGCCAGCCGTTGGACACCGGGTCGCCTTTGAGCATCTCGAAGAGGAGACGCGCGCGCCCGCGCGTGGTGTGCTTTTCTTCGCGCAGCACCATGTAGCTCGGGCACATGGTGCCGGTGTCCAGCTTGCGGCACTTGCCGATGCCCTGGCAACGCAGCGTGGCCCGGGCGAAGCTCCCGCCGTCGTTGGGGAGGGCGAACGCCGTCTCCAGCCACGGCGGCTCGTAGTCCGGGCCGAGCCGCAGGTCCGCATCCAGCGGCCGCGCGTCGACGACCTTGCCCGGGTTCATCTTCCCGTCCGGGTCCCAGATCGCCTTGAACTCGCGGAAGGCCTGGACCAGCTCGGGCCCGAACATCTTCGTGAGGAGCTCGCCGCGCGCCTGGCCGTCGCCGTGCTCGCCGGAGAGCGAGCCGCCGTAACCGATGACGATGTCGGCCGCGCGCTCGACGAACTCGCGGTAGCGCGCGATGCCGCCGCGGCTCACGAGGTCGAAGTCGATGCTGCAATGGACGAGGCCTTGGCCGAAGTGGCCGTAGAGCGATGCCTGGTAGCCGAACTCGTTCATCAGGCGCCGGAGGTCGCGGAGGTAGTCGCCCACGCGGTCCGGGGGGACCGCCGAGTCCTCCCAGCCGGGCCACGCGGGCTCTAGTCCGGGCACGAGCGCGGTCGCGCCGAGGCCCGCCTCGCGCAGCTCCCACAGCTCGTGCGCCGTCGTGCGGCGGTCGTGGAGCACCATCGTGGGCGGTCCTCCCGCGCGGCGTAGCTCATCCATGAGCCGCTGGGCCCGGTCGCGTGCCTCGGCCAGCGTGTCGCCGCCGAACTCGACGAGCAGGAACCCGCCGCCGGCGGGGAGCAGCTCGGCGACCTGGCGTTCGAAGCCCTCGACGCGGAGGTCCGCAACGAGCCGGTCATCGAGCCCTTCGATGGCGAGCGGGCGATGCTCGCGGACGAGCGGCACGTGGTCGCCCGCTGCCGCGACGTCGGGGAAGCCGAGCACGAGCAGCACCCGCTCCGGCGGGTCGGGGATCAGCGTGAGCTCGGCTTCGAGGTAGGCGACGCACGTGCCTTCGGTGCCCGCGAGCGCGCGCGCCACGTTGAAGCCCTTCTCCGGCAGAAGCTCGTCCAGGTTGTAGCCCGAGACGCGGCGTGGGATCTTCGGGTAGCGCGCGCGGATCAGGTCCGCGTAGCGGTCCCGCAGATCGCGGAGGCGGCGGTAGATCTCCGCCTGGGGGCCGCTGCCGCGTGTGATCGCGTCCAGCTCCGCCTCGGTCGTGGCGCCGACGCGGAGGCGCACGCCGCGGTACGTCAGCACCTCGAGCGAGATCAGGTTGTCCGACGTCCGGGCCCCGGGCCCGTAGAATTCGGCCTGCACCGAGTGGCTGCCGCACGAGTTGTTGGCGATCATCCCGCCCAGCGTGTTCCAGCCGTGCGTGGCGGGGTCGGGGCCGAACGTCAGCCCGTGCTGCGCGGCCGCGCTGCGCAAGGCATCCAGCACGGTGCCCGGCTGGACCCGTGCGCGCCGCCGGGCCGGGTCGATCTCGAGCACGGCGCGCAGGTACTTCGAGACATCGATGACCACTGCGGCGTTGACCGTCTGGCCGGCGAGCCCGGTGCCGCCGCCCCGGAAGACGACCGGCGCGCCGAACGCGCGGCACGCGGCAATGGTCTCGACGATGTCGTCGGTCGTCTGCGGGATCACGACGCCGAGCGGCGGGAAGCGGTAGTTCGACGCGTCGTCGGCGTAGAGCCCGCGGTCGCCGGCCGAGAACCGGACCTCGCCCGCGATCCGGGCGCGGAGCATGCACGCCAGCTCCTCGCCATCCTTGCGCGATGGCGCCGCTGCCGCAGGCAGGATGCGCGGCGGGCGCCGTGCCGGGTGCTCCAGCCCGAGCGGTTGCACGCGAGCCCTCATTCGATCCGCTCCTGCGGCCGCTCGCCCGCGCCCGCCGCGGCGGCAGGCGCCGGCGGCGCGTCTACTCCGTGGCTCTGCCTCGGCCCGGCACGTAGCTCTCCACGGCGTCGCGCGCGGACTGCTTGATCATTCGCCAGCGGTGCGCGTCCCCCTTCACGATGGACGCCGTGAAGTTCCTGGCCTGCTTGAGCGTGATGTGCGGGGGCAGCGGCGGGACCTCGGGGTCCGTGTGCGCGTCCACGACCACGGGCCGGTCGGCCGAGAGCGCGGCCTCCCAGCCGGGGACGATGTCTTCGGGCTTCTCCATCAGTACGCCGCGCAGGCCGAGCTGCTCGGCGAACCGCGCGTAGGACATCGCCGGCACCTCCTGCGACGCCTCGAACCGCGGATCGCCCGCGAGCACACGCTGCTCCCAGGTCACCTGGTTGAGGTCGCGGTTGTTCAGCACGAGGATGATGAGCCGCGGATCCTTCCATCGCTTCCAGTACGCGGCGACACTGATCAGCCCGTTGATCCCGTTCATCTGCATCGCGCCGTCCCCGACACACGCGACCACCGGCCGATCCGGATGCGCGAACTTCGCCGCGATCGCGTACGGCACGCCCGGACCCATCGTGGCCAGGTTGCCGGAGAGCGAGGCCATCATGCCGCGGCGGATCTTGAGGTCGCGCGCCCACCAGCTGGCGCAGGAGCCCGAGTCGGCGGTCAGGATGCACCGATCCGGCAGCCGCGAGGAGAGCTCCCAGAAGACGCGCTGAGGGTTGATCGGCTCGGCGTCGTTCATGGCGCGGTGCTCGAGCACGTCCCACCACTTCCTCACCTCCTTCTCGATCTCCTCGCGCCAGGAGCGATCCGTCTTGCGCCGGAGCAGCGGGATGAGAAGCCGGAGGGTTTCGCGGCTGTCGCCGCAGAGCGCAACATCCACCGGATAGCGGAGTGCGAGCATCCGCGGGTCGATGTCGATCTGCACCGCCTTCGCATCGCCCTCCTTGGGCAGGAACTCGGCGTACGGGAAGCTCGTGCCGACCATGAGCAGCGTGTCGCAGTCCATCATCAGGTCCCAGCTCGGCTTGGTGCCGAGCAGGCCGATGGCGCCGGTCACATACGGCAGGTCGTCCGGCAGCACCGCTTTGCCGAGGAGCGCCTTGGCCACGCCGGCGCCGAGTAGATCCGCGACCTCGTCGACCTCGTCCGCCGCGTGCAGCGCGCCCGCTCCCACGAGCATCGCGACCTTCTTGCCCTCGTTCAGGATGTCCGCCGCACGGCGGAGGTCCTCATCCTTCGGGATCACCCGCGGCTCTGACCAGGCGGTGCCGGTGAAGGTGGCGCCGTGCACGCGCGGCGGCGACTCGACGGCGTCCATCTCCTGGACGTCGTTCGGAAAGATGATGCAGGTGACCGTGCGCTCCGCCTTCGCGATGCGGACCGCGCGGTCCACGAGCGTGCGGGCCTGGGACGGCGTCGTGCAGACCTGGACGTACTCGGACGCGACATCCTTGAACAGGTTGGCAAGGTCGACCTCCTGCTGGAAGTCGCCGCCGAGCGCGATGGTGGCGGACTGCCCCACGATCGCCACCACCGGCTGGTGGTCCATCTTCGCGTCATAGAGGCCGTTCAGGAGGTGGATCGCGCCCGGCCCCGACGTCGCTATGCACACACCGACCTCGCCGGTGAACTTCGCGTGCGCGCACGCCATGAACGCGGCCATCTCCTCGTGCCGGACCTGGACGTATTCCATCCGGTCGCTGGCCCGATCCAGCGCGCCGAGGAAGCCGTTGATGCCGTCGCCGGGGTAGCCGAAGACCCGGCGGATCCCCCAGTCGCAGAGGCGCTGAACGACGAAGTCGCTGACGGTGCGGGCCATGAGGGCACCCTCCGGTGGCGGGCCGAAGCCGGGGCGGGGCGCGCCTCTGGCGCCGGCTCGCCCCCGGCCGTGCCGTGGGGCCGCGTGCAGCTTCCGTACCGGGTGACCGTGCCGGTGAGCCTTTCCGCGGCCGGATTTCGATAGTGGAAAGAGGAGGCGACGAATCGTCTGGCCGGGCCTGGCGGCGATCGAGCCGGTGCCGGGTTTGGCCGGGACGTGCTGCGCGCGTGCGCGCCGTAGCTTGCGCGGGGGCCGCGAATCAACCTCGCTCACGGAGAGTGTGGACATGACGCGTCGCCGGGCAGGATGGTCGTTGTGGTTCGTGCTGGTGGTGCTGCTGCTGGGCGTGGTGGGTGTCGAGCCTGCTTCTGCCCAGCAGACGCCGCCGCCGGATACGATCCGGGCGTGCTATGTGCCGGCGACGGGGACGATCTACCGGATCGGTGCGCCGGGGCTGCCGTCGTCGTGTCTGTCGCAGGCGCACGTGGCGTTTGCGTGGAGCCGCGTGAGCTCGGCTGGTGTGGTGGCCCACAGCGAGCTCCAGGGTCTCGATGCGGATGATCACCCGCGGTACCTGCTGCTGGGGGGTGTGCGCAACTCCAACAGCGGCTTTGCGGTGGCAGGGACGTTCGGCAGTGCGGATGCATTGCCTGCCAGTGGCGCCGGGACGCGGCTGCTCTGGTATCCCGCAAAGGCCGCTTTCCGCGTGGGACGCGTGACGGGGAGCGAGTGGGACCTGGCAAGCCTCGGTGAGAGTTCGGTGGCCATGGGGGTGAACACCCTCGCCAGCGGTCAAAACTCCGTGGCATTCGGGGAGAACACGAGTGCCAGCGGACCCGGCGCCGCTGCATTCGGTCTCAGCACGAGCGCCAGCGGCAGCCGCTCCGTTGCATTCGGGCTGGGAACGACTGCCAGCGGTCTGGCTTCCACTGCGTTCGGGACTGGCGCGACTGCCAGCGGTTTGTTCTCGATCGCCGCAGGGATTGAGACCGAGGCCCGGGCGGTGGCCTCGCTCGTCATCGGGCGATTCAACGCGATCGGGGGCGACCCGTCGGACTGGATCCCGACCGATCCGCTCTTCGTGGCGGGGAACGGGACGAGCGACGCCGCTCGCTCGAACGCGCTGACGCTGTACAAGAACGGCGATCTCACCATTGCCGGCACGCTGACGCAGAGCTCGGATGCGCGGCTCAAGGAGGAGATCGAGCCGCTGGAGGGCGTGCTGGATCGGGTGCTCCGCCTCCAGCCGGTGACGTACCGGTTCCGTGAGGATGTGAACCGGAGCCGAGAGAAGCAGATCGGGCTCTTGGCGCAGGAGGTAGCGGAGGAGTTCCCGGAGCTGGTGAAGGCTGAAGCGGACGGCTACCTCTCGCTCTCGTACACGCAGCTTGCGGCGGTGCTGGTGCAGGCGCTGCGGGAGCAGGAGGCGCGGCACCAGGCGGAGCTGGCGGCGCAGGCCGAGCGCATGGCGGCGCTACAGAGCCGGCTGGCCGAGCTGGAGCGCCTGCTGGCGGAGCAGCAGGTCGGGGCGGCGGCAGAGACCTCGGCGCCCGTGCGCCACGTTGCGGGGCCGGAGGCGCGCTGAAGGGGAGCGACGACGATACGCCGCCTCGCGGTTTCTTGCGCCGTCCGTGTTCGGGCCGGCGATGCTCGTGGCGTGGTCGTCCGCGGCGGCGGCCACGCCGTGTTGCGTCGTCGCTCCGGTGGAGCGGGCGGCTCTTTCGCTGCTCGGCGGCGGCAGGGCGGGCTTCCGGGAGGTGGGTGCGCGCGGGGCCGTCGACGCGGGCGCGTTCGACCTCGGTGCGGAGTAGCAGGCACGGCGCTTCAGCGGCGACGACGTCTCCAGCTCCCTTCCCGGCGCGGAGCTCGCCTTGCGCCGCGGGCGCGCGTGTGCCTGGCGATCGGCCTTTCCCGCTTCCCGCTCCGCGTGCCGGACCGCCGGGCCCACGGCCTCGCGTGCGCTCTCACGCGGCGTCGAGCCGGCGTCGGGACGCGTGAGCCGCCTCCGCGCGGTGACTCTGGACCGTCGGGATCGTGAACCAGACGGTCGTGCCTGCTCCCGGATCACTCTCCACGTGGATGCGCCCGCCGTGCGCCTCGACGATCCCGCGCGCGATGGCGAGGCCCAGGCCTGCACCACCGCGCTGCCGCTTCGCCTGCCAGAACGGGTCGAAGACGTGGGGCAGCTCGTCGGGAGGGATGCCGGGGCCGGTGTCACGGACCCAGAAACGAACGTTCCGGTCCGCCGCCTCGGCGCCCAGCTCGATCCGTCCGCCCCGAGGTGTGAACTTGATCGCGTTGCCGAGCAAGTTGGAGAAGACCTGGAGCAGCCGGTCGCGGTCGGCCCACACCTCCGGCAGTCGCTCCGGCAGCGCGGCGATCAAACGCTCTCCTTCCTCCTCCGCCTGACCGCGGTGCAGCTCCAGCGCCTCGCGCGCGACCTCGACGCTCGCGACAGGCCCGCACTCCACCGACAACGTCCCCGCCTCGAGCCGCGCCACATCCAGCAGATCGTCGATCAGCCGGTCCGCGCGCTGCACGCTCCGCTTCACGATCTCGAGCTGCTGGTGCGCGGTATCGGCATCCTGCGGCGTGATCGCCTCGAGCAGTCCGGCGCTCAGCGCGATCGTGTGCAGCGGGTTGCGCAGATCGTGACTGACGATGGCCAGCATCTCGTCGCGGACGCGGGCCGCGCGCCGGGCCTCGGCGTAGAGCCGTGCATTTTCGAGCGCGAGCGATGCGCGCTCGGCCAACTCCTCGGCCAGCGGGAGGTCACCGCGCCGGTACGACTGGGATGGCCTCGCGAGCAGCGTGAGCGCGCCGACGACGCGGCCTCGCACGCGCAGGGGGATGATCATCGCGGAACGCGGTCCGATCGCACCCAGATCGGCATCGACCGTTTCTCGGCCTTGCCCAGCCCTCGCCACGGCGGCCAGATCCGCGAGCACGTCGGCGTTGACACGTTGTAGGATGCGCGCCGACCCGTCCTGGACTGTTCGGACGATCGGGTTCGTCTCGTCGCGTGGTGGCGCCGACCGACGCACCACCGCCGCCAGCGGCGCTGCAGCCGGATCGCCGTGAGCGACGGCGGCGCGGCGCAGGAAATCTGCTTCCACGACGTCGACGATGCTCCAGTCGGCGAGCTCCGGCACGACCAGCCGCGCGAGCCGCTCCAGGATCTCTCCGGGCTCGAGCGTCGCCGCGAAGACCCGGCTCGCCTCCGCCAAGAACCGCGACCGACGCTCTTCCGCGCGGGCGGCCTGCCGCTCGGCCCGCTCCCGGTCCAGCTCGCGGATACGCTCGTCGGCGCGGGTGCGCGCGATCACTGCAGCGACCAGACCGGCCGAGATCTTGAGCGCATCGATCTCCGCCTTCGACCAGTCCCGCTCGTACCGGGTCTCGTCGAAGCCGATGAACCCCCACCATTCCTTTCCGAGGAAGATCGGCAGCACCACGAGAGAGCGGATGCCCTGTGACTTGAGCAGCGGCTGCTCGCTCTCCGGGAAGGTGTCGACGTTGCCCAGGATCGCGCCGCCGGCGCTCAGGACCGACTTCCAGCGCGTCATCCCTGACGCGGTGTACGATGCGCCTCGGAGCTGCGGGTCCTGGATCTGCGGCGGGATGCCCGGCGCAGCCCACTCGTAGCGTTGGGTCGCGGCGAGCTCGCCGGGCCCGATCCAGTGGTTCTCGAAGATGTAGACGCGGCAGACGTCGGCCGCCTCGCCCACCAGGGCGAGAAAGTCGTTCAGGCGATGGCTGTTGGGGTGGCGCAGCAACCGCTCCGCGCCGGTGCCCACGGCCTCGAGGATCCGGTCCCGGCGTCGGAGCGCTGCCGCCCGTGCCTCCGCCTCGCGGCGAATGCGGCGCAGCCAGCGTCCGGCCATGGCGCCGGCGGACCCGAGCAGCGCCAGTGGCGCGATCAGCTTGCGGATGCGTCTCATCCCCGCACCGGCGAGTCGTGGGCGCGCCGCGGCAGACCGGCCCGCCACGGGCCGGCCGCTGTCGCGAACGGTTCCGGGGTCGGCGGTGGCAATTCGCGCGCCGATCCACAGCGAGCCAGTGCGCCGGCTGGAAACGTGCCGTCTTACTCAGCCGCGCCCGATGCCGCTCCTTTCCCCGGCGCCGGGCCGGTGATCGGACCGCCTCCGTGCACCGGCACCACGACCCTCGCCGTGCCCACGACCTCGCCCGATCCCAGCTCGAAGTGCACGATGAAGACGTGCGCGCCTTCCGGCCCGGCACCCGGCCGCGGCGCACCGACGGCGACGCGGCATGGGAAGCGGCCGGACGACGGAAGCGTCGCCCCGCAGGTCAGCGTGAGCCGCGTCGCCCACACAGGCCCGGCCTTGGCTCGCCAGCCCAGCACGTGTCCGACGGCGATGATGCACGCGTCGCCCGCGATGCGCAGCGCCAGCGGCATGGCCACGAAGTCCACCGCCGCGTGCGGCTCGATCTCGAACTGGTACGCACGTTCGCCCACCCGACGCGCCTCGACGATCGTGTACCCTTCCTCGGCGGCGAGCGCGTGCATGTACTCGCTCTGCAGGGCGGATACGGTACGCGCATCGAGGCGCTCCTCCAGACCACTCTCGACGGCTGTCCCGGCGGCGCGCTCCTCCGCCGCAGCCGCTCGCGCGAACGAGGGAGGCACGTGCGCCTGCACCGCAGGCTGGAAGAACGTATCCTCCGCACGCCGGGACAAACGGACCGAGCCGTCTCCTCCGATCAGCACGTGCGCCGGCCCGCGCCGGCCGTTGAACCGGCTCGATACCGACTCGCAGTACGCGCCGGCGTGCCGTATCAGCACCGGGTCTCCGCGCCGTACGCCGTCCAGCCGCGTGGCCGGAAGCAACACGTCGCCGGCGAAGCAGAGCGGGCCGACCAGCGCGTCCGGCCCCTCGGTCGGGAGCGGCCGGTGCTCGGCATCGACGATCTGGTGCTCCCACCGCGCGACCGTGAACTTCACCAGCTGATCCGTCCCCACATCGATGATGCCCCAGCGCCGGCCTCGCATCGCCTTCAACGCGACGACCCGCGCGAGCAGCGCGACGGCATCGCCGACCAGCGAGTTCCCCGGCTCGACCTCGTAGTTCAGGTCCTCGCGGCGGAGCGGCACCAGCGCATCGGCGAGCGCATCGATGGTTGGAAAGCTCTGGCCATCTAGGAACGGGATGCCGAGCCCGCCACCCAGGTTCACCGTGCCGATCCGGTGCGGCGTGTAATTCTCGATGGCGTCGCGCAGGCGGTGCAGGAAGTCGATCCCCGCCTCGAACGCCTCGAGGTTGTCCATCTGAGTGCCGACGTGCATGTGCAGGCCTGTCACCGGCAACGGATAATCCACCAGTGCCTGCACCAGCGTCTCCGATGGGATCCCGAACGGGCTGCTGGCCGCGCCATGCGCGGTGTAGCGGTGGATCGACGCCGCGCGCTTGTATCCGGGAAGCCCGCCGGGATTCACTCGCACGAACAGCCGCCCCGCCATCTCGCTCGCAGTGAGCCTGCCGGTCAGGTCAGTGAGCAGGTCGAGCGAGTCCGCCACGACCGTCGCGCCCGAGCGCAGCAGCCATTCCGCCAGCTCGATGTCCGGCGCGGGCGAGCCGTAGGAGATCGCGCGGATCGGGATGCCCGCGTCCAGCGCGGCCCACACTTCGTCGCGCGACGCGCAATCCGCGCCGCCGCCGAGAGCGGCGATGATCTCGAGGACCTCCGTCGAGGGGTTCGCCTTGACGGGGTAGCGGATGCGCTCCGGGTGGTCGACCAGGCGCAGATAACGGGCGAAGTTGTCCCGCAGCGTCGGTTCGTGGATCACGTACAGAGGCGTGCCGTATGCGGCGGCGAGTGCGCGCAGGTCGAGCGCATGCGACCAGGTTTCGAGCGTAGTCCGGGCCTCGTGCACGGCGGCGCGGGGCTTCTTCGGTGCGGACATGACTCACTGCTCCATGAAAACTCCGGGCGCCGACACCGGGAAAGGGCCGGCCGCGAGACGCGCGGGCTTGCGCTCGATCCCGCGTAAGCTCTGGTCCAGCATACAGTTCTGCTGGCGTTGTGTTCCTGCGGCGCCGGCGGGCGGTCGCATCGAGCACCGGCTGGCCGGGGCTCAGGCCTGCATCCGCGCAGAGCGGCCCGCGGACCAGGACCGTGGCGGCAGGCGCGTCTGTCGACGGGATGCTGCGGCGATTCGTCGGTGGGAGCCCGCGGGTCACTCCACGTAGGTGAACAGACGCTTGAATCCGTATTCCATGTGGATGATCTGATGGCAGTGGAAGAGCGTTGCCCCGGGGTTGTCAGCGACGAAGTCGGCCTCGACCGTCCCGAACGGTGGCACGACGACCGTGTCCTTCACGATCCCCGCGGTCGGGCGGCCGTTGACGCTCACGAGCTCGAAGGAGTGGCGGTGCAGATGGACGGGGTGCACATCAGCTGTGCGGTTCACGAAAGCCAGCCGGTAGCGGCGGCCTGCCCGGAGGGGGATGGGTGAGCTGTCCTCGAACTGCTCGCCGTTGATCGTCCAGCGGTTGAACCCGTGCGGCCCGCCGTTGATCTTGCCGAAGACCAGCGGGATGCGCTCGTCGGGCTCGGGCACGGGGCGGCTCACGCCGAAGATCGCGTAGCCCCAGGGCACAGGAGCCGGCGGGATCCAACGGGGCTCGTCGCTGGCGCCGGCATCCTCGACCACGATGCCCATGCCGTTACGGCGATCATCGTCCCGAGGTGTGCCCAGGATCCAGATGCCGGGGTTGTCCATCGTCACGATGGCGTCGATGCGTTCCGCCACGTCCAGGGGGCAGGATGCGGACGCGGCGAGGGGTGGGAACCGCATTGCCGTCCAGCGCGACGACCTCGAACTCGTGGCCGGGAAGTGCGAGCTGGATGTTCTCCGTGGCGCTCGCGTTCAGGATGCGGAACATGACGCGCTCGCCGCGCCCGACGCGCACGGGCTCCCCGTGGCCGAGCGCCTTCCCGTTGATCGAGAAGAAGCGGTAACCGACCTCGAAGCCGTTCGGCCGCGGATCCCGCGGTGGCGGCTCCAGCATGCCGCGTGGCCAGATGTCCTCCGACCCCTCCATCTGGCCGTGCCAGTGCACCAGCTCGGGCGTATCCGTCTCGTTGATCAGCTCGACAATGACCGGGTGCCCCTCGCGCAGCCGTATGATCGGAGCTGGAACACTGCCGTTGTAGCCGATGGTGCTGATCACCAGGTGTGGTACGAGCTCTACGAGCACGGGCGCGATGCGGATGGTCACGTCCGCCGGCCCTTCGGGTGCTTCGGTCGATTCCCGGGCGGCGTGTCGACGGTCCGCTGGGCAGCCGCCCACCGCCAGCCCCGGCCCTGTGACGGCGCCCAGCCGCAGGACGTCCCGGCGTGTCAGTCTGACTCCGCCATCCATGTGCGGCCCTCCGATCGGTGATCCGTGTGCACATCGAGAGCCGGCATCCCTTCGGGCGACGTACTCGACTCCGCGGGAGCGCGCCTGGTCCGCGATGGACCAGGTCGCTCCCGGCGACCAAGCCGAGGTACAGCAACACCAGCACGAGGCCGGCCCAGCGGGGGATGGTGCGCCTGACGGCGATATCGGAAACCACGGTCGTCGTGGCGAGCACCCCGGGAAAATGAAACGCGAGCACCGGCTGTTCGACCGGGAACGGCTTGACCAGCACGATGATGCCGGCGTTCAGCGGGAAGAACGCTCGGAGATACCGAGGCGTTCGATTTCGCCAGCGCTCCGCCTGCTCCGTCTCCTGGTTGCCGGTCTCCATCCAGGCTCAGGCCGCCGAAGAGGAGCACAGCAAGAATCGGCACAGAGAGGACGCTCGCGGATGCATGCCCGAAGCGGAGTGGCACGAGTGGCGCCGTGACTCCCAACGCCAGCGCGATCGCCACCATTGCCGCGCCGATGACCGAGCCGAGCGCGATCCCAGCGACGCCCTCGTGCGCGGCCACCGCGCCAACGCCGATTCCTCGATGACGCCGACCGACGAGCCCGTGCCCCCCCGCGACCCGGCGACGGTGAGGCGATCCGGCGCACCTATCGAGCGGGCCGGCCGCCGTGGCCGGCCGCGCCCTGCTCGACCCGGCTGCGGACGGCGTGTCCGTAGAACCAGCGTTTCGTCAGCTCCGCACCCGCGATGTACAGCGCGAGGATGCCGCCGAGCGCGAGCAGGAACGACGCCGGCAGAGGGCGAAGCTCGAGCGGCGCGGCGAGCGGCGTGTAGGGCAGCGCCAGCGTTGCGGCCACGATCCCCAGCGTGGCGAGGAGCAGGCCGCGCGCCGGCCGCGTGCGGAAAAACTGCCTGCGGCTGCGGATCACGAGCACGATCAACGCCGCCGAGACCACCGACTCGATCAGCCAGCCGGTGCGGAACGACTCCTCGCTCGCCTGCAGCACCAGCAGGAGCACGGCGAACGTCGCGTAGTCGAACACCGAGCTCAGCAGCCCGAACGCGAGCATGAACTTGCGGATGAGGTGGATGTCCCAGCGGCGGGGCCGCTCGATCGTCTCCGGATCCACGCGATCACCCGCGATCGCCGTTTCCGGGATGTCCGTGAGCAGGTTGGCGGTCAGGATCTGCTTGGGCAGCAGCGGCAGGAACGGCAGGAACAGCGACGCGCCGGCCATGCTGAACATGTTACCGAAGTTCGCGCTCGTCGCCATGAAGACGTACTTCATTGTGTTGGCGAAGGTCCGGCGCCCTTCGCACACACCGTCGACCAGGATGCCGAGGTCTTTCTCGAGCAGGACCAGGTCGGCCGCTTCCCGCGCCACGTCCACCGCGCTCTCGACCGAGATCCCCACGTCGGCGGCGCGAAGCGCCGGCGCATCGTTGATCCCATCGCCGAGGTAGCCGACGACGCACCCTGCGCGGCGCAGCGCGAGGATGATCCGCTCCTTTTGGGTCGGGTCGATCTCCGCGAAGATGTCCACGTTGGTGACGCGCTGCGCCATGGCGTGGTCGTCGAGCTTCTCGAGATCCGCTCCTGTCAGGACGCGCGGCTCCGTCATCCCGATCTGCCGGCCCACGTACGTCGCGACCAGCGCGTTGTCGCCGGAGATCATCGCCGTCCTGACGCCGAGCGCGGCGAGCTCGCGAACCGCATCGGCCGCATCGGGCCTGGGCGGATCGAAGACCACGATCAGCCCGATCAGCGTGAGGCCGGCCTCGTCGCTCTGTTCGATCCGGTCTGCATCGGTCCGCCGGATGGCCACGCCGAGGACGCGGAAGCCCTCGGCGCTGAGGCGGGCGTAACGGTCTTCGACCTGGCCGCGGACATCTTCCAGCGTCGCCGCTCGTCCGTCCGGCAGCTCCGCCTCGGTGCAGACAGCCAGCACGCTGTGCAGCGCGCCTTTCGTCACGATCAGGTTCTCCCCCTCATGCGCGAGAAGGACGCTCAGCCGCTTGCGCTGGAAATCGTAGGGAATCTCGTCGAGCTTGCGGTAGCCCGAGACATCGAAGGCGCGATGCCGGCGGATCGCTTCGTCGAACGGGTTCACGTACCCTGTCTGGAAGTGCGCGTTGAGGTACGCGTGCAGGAGGACGCGCTCGCTCTCACCACCCGCGATGTCCTGCGCCGACTTCAGTACGAGGACGCCTTCCGTGAGCGTGCCCGTCTTGTCCGCGCAGAGCACATCCATGCTGCCGAAGTTCTCGATCGACGCCAGCCGCTTCACGATGACCTTGCGCGCGGCCATGCGGCGCGCGCCGTGCGACAGGTTCACGCTGATGATCGCCGGCAGGAGCTGGGGCGTGAGGCCGACGGCGAGCGCGAGCGAGAAGAGGAGCGACTCGAGGAGCGGCCTGGCCAGCACGAGGTTGATGACGAAGATCGAGCCGACCAGCAGCAGCGTGACGCGCAGGAGGAAGTAGCCGAAGCGGCGCACGCCCCGCTCGAATTCGGTCTGCGCCGGCCGCGGGCGTAGCCGCTTCGAGAGCTCCCCGAACTCGGTCCGCTTCCCCGTCCGCACGACCACCGCCTTCGCCTCCCCGCTCACGACGTGCGTGCCCAGGAACAGCGCGTTGGTCCGCTCCGCGAGGCGGGTCTCCGGCGGAAGCGTGGCCGCCGCCTTCGCGACCGGGTACGGCTCTCCCGTGAACGCCGCCTCGTCCACGGAGAGGTCCTTGGACTCGAGGATGCGGCAATCCGCCGGGATGACCGATCCGGCCTCCACGAGGATCACATCGCCGGGGACAACGTCCACGGTGGAGAGCTGGACCGCCCGGCCGTCGCGCAGGACGGTCGCGTGGACCTCGACAGTCGCCAACAGCCGCTCGACGGCGTGTGCCGCGCCTCGCTCCTGCCAGAAGCCGAGGAGCCCGCTGGCGCCGATGATGGTCAGGATGATGGCGGCATCGGTCGGATCGCGCAGGAAAAAGGAGAGTGCGGCGGCGGAGAGGAGCAGCAGGAGGATCGGGCTCTCGAACTGCGACAGCAAGAGACGCAGGTCGCCGGTCCGTTCGGGCGGCGCGATGCGGTTTGCGCCGAAGGTCTCCAGTCGCGCGCGCGCCTCCGCCGTGCTGAGCCCGTCCGGCGTCGTCCCGAGCTGTTGCAGCAGCGCCGGGATGTCCACGCTCCAGAACGACGACGGGATGCGGACCACGCGTGACACGCTCCTCGCGCTGGCGCCGGCGCGACGAGACGGACGAGGCAAGGGGCGGGCCATGCCGATGCGATCCATGGCGCGCAGCATGACCAGAGATGGGCGAGTGGGAGAGGTCGCCTTCGTCAGCTACGCGGTCAGCAACAGCGCGCCCCTCGCGAACGGGGCTTCTGCCGTGCCTACTTGCGCGCGCCGTACGTCGCGCGACTCCCGGCCGCGGTCCTCTAGCGGGAGGGGAGGCCTGCCGCCTTCGCGAGCCTGATGACCGGAGCGGGCCGCGAGGAGCTCGGCGCCGATCTCGTGCGCTTCGTGCCCGGCCACGGCGAGGAGGTTCTGGGCGAGCTTCTCGTCTCCGCCCGGGTTCGCGCTGCCACGCATCCTGCACGACATGGCCAGGATGATCACGACTCCAGCGGCGAACGGGCGCCACTGATCGCGGCGTGGCCCCTTCGCTGTGGCCTGGCGGCGGCGCGGGGCGTGCTCACCGGCTCGCGCGCAGGGCGTTCAGGATGACCCCGACATCGATCGCTTCCTGGAGGAACGCGCCGACCGTCGGCGGGATGAAGCCGAGCGCCGCGAAGACCATCGCACCGCCGCTGAGTCCGAGTCCGATCCAGATGCTCTGGAGCGCGATCCGCAGGGCGCGGCGGCTGATGTGCACGGCATCGGCGACGCGCGACAGCTCGTCCACCAGGATCACGACGTCCGCCGCCTCGGCCAGGATCCCGCCGCCGTGGCCCGCGAGCGCGACGCCGACCGTGGCGCTGGAGAGCGCCGGCGCGTCGTTGATCCCGTCGCCGACCATCAACACCTTCTCGCCATCCGCGACGAGCTCCTTCACCACGCGCACCTTGTCCTGAGGGAGCAGCTCGCCGCGCGCCTCCGTGATCCCCAGGCTCCGCGCCACCGCCTCCACGTTCGATTCGTGGTCGCCCGAGAGCAGGATCGTCCGCTCGAACCCCAGCCTGTCCATCTCCTGGAAGAACGCCGCGAGGTTCGGACGCAACTGGTCTGCATACTCGACCACGCCGGCGACCTTCCCGTCGACCGCGACGTAGGCGCGCAGTCCGGCGGTCTGCTGATCGAGGGCGGAGAGCGCTACGCCGTTCGCACCCACTTCTTCGACGATGTAGGGCCGTGACCCGATGGCGACTTGTCGCCCGTCCACCACACCTCGCACGCCGCGGCCCGGCGCCTCCTTCACGTGCAGTGCGGCAGGGAACCGGACGCCTGCGCGTTCGGCCGCGTCCACCAGCGTGCGGGCGAGGAGGTGGCTGGACTCCTGCTCGACCGCTCCCGCCAGCGCGAGGATCTCCGGCACGGCGAACCCCGGAGCCGGGACGACCCGTGAGACCTGCGGCATGCCGATCGTGAGCGTTCCGGTCTTGTCGAACACCGCGACGCGAGTCTTTCCGAGCTGCTCGAGCGCCGTGCCGTGCCGCACGATGATCTGCCGCCGCGCCGCCTGGTTGATCCCGCCGATGATCGCGACCGGCGTTGCGAGGATGAGCGGGCAAGGCGTGGCGACCACGAGCACCGCCAGCACGCGGATCACATCACCGGAGAGGACGTACGCCAGGCCCGCGACCGCCAGCGTGAGCGGCGTGAACCAGACCGCGTAGCGGTCGGCGAGGCGCTGGAGCGGGGACTTGCTGGCCTGCGCGGATCGGACCAGCTCGACAATGCGCGCGTACTGGCTCTCCCGCGAGATCGCCGTGGCGCGGACGGTGATGGGCTCCTCGCCGTTCAGGCTGCCGCTCATGAGCGGCACACCGGGAGCCGCGCTGATCGGCACCGGCTCGCCGGTCAACCGCGATGCGTCCACATCCGAGCGTCCCTTCACGACCACAGCATCGCAGGGAATCATTTCGCCTGGCCGTACGAGGAGCGTATCGCCGACCGCTACCCGCTCAACCGGCACGTCCTCGATGTGTTCATCCACGATGCGATGCGCGATCCTGGGCGCCTGCTCCTCGAGCGCGCGCACCGCCGCCGACGCCTGCCCCTCGGCGTACCGCTCCAGCGCCTCGCCGCCTGTCTGCATGAGCACCACGACCAGGCCGGGCAGGGGGTCGCCCAGGATCACGGCCGTCAGGATCGCGAGCATCGCCACGATGTCCGCCGCGAAGCGCCCCCTCAGCATGCCACGCAGCGTGTGCAGCACGACCGGCGTGCCGGTCACGACCAGGCCCGCGAACCAGATCCTCTCGCTCCACGCCGTCATCGCGGGGACAGCGCGTGCGACGAACCCCACCAGCAGGAAGACCAGCGAGCTGGCGGGTAGCCAGTACCGGCGTACGAACGCCGCTGGACTCAGCACCGGCCGGGACCACCGGCGCGAACCACCGGCGGGCGGCGCCGACTGTTGACCGGCCTGTCGGGAATCAGCACGCGTCGGCTGGACGCCCCGCATGGCCCCCTTCGTCCGATCTGCGACCGTTCGGTGCGCGATGGACCGCGCGCGGAAACGGACCCACCCGGCCCGTTCGACTCGGCAGGCCCGAGCGTCGATCCCATGGGCTTTTCCGGGCCTCGCGCTCGGCATCGTACGGCACGAATCGTGACCCGGAAGGGTGCCGACGGCCAACGTCGGCATGGACCACGCCAACGTCAAGGAAAGGAGCTGCCGCGATGACCTCTCGCCGTTCTCTCCTCTGGCTCCTGCTGCTCGCCGCCACGGCCTACACGGGCTGCGAGCGGAGGGAGGAGGCTGCCCCGCAGGCGCAGCCAGGTGTTCCGCCGGCGCCTGCTCCAGGACCTGCACCGGAAACCCCAGGGGCCGTGGCGCCGGCCGGGCTGTTGGCCGACGTGCGGGAGGACCTCGCCGGTGCGCGAGAGGATCTCGCCGAGAACGACCGCGAGGATGCGGCGGAAGAGTTGCGCGATGCGGCCGGCAAGCTGCGACGGTATGCGCAGTCTGCCGCGACCGATGTCCGCCAGGACCTGGCGAACGCAGCCACCGAATTGGATGCCCTGGCCGGCGAGGTGAGGTCCGGCGGGATCACATCCACCGCCATGCTGGACGAACGCCTGGCTGGGGTCCATGCCGCGCTGGCGAAGGCCCACGCCGCCAGCTCGCGGGAAGCGTGGGGCCGCCGCGACCTGGCAGCGGCCGGGCGGCAGATCACGGCCGCTGCGGACGAACTGGAAATTGGCCTCACGCGCCTGGGGCACGGGGTCGATGCGGGGGCCGCCTCGGTGATCCGGGACGCCCGGGACCTCGGCGGGCGACTCGCCCGCGGCGCCGAGGCGACGCCGTCCGACGTGGAGCGCGTGTTCAAGGGCCTCGGGGACGAGATCGAGAAGCTTCACCGGGCGGCTGCGCCCTCGCAGCGCTGAAGGATCGCGCCGTCATGGCTGCGCCGTGCGCGTTGTTCGAGGGCTGCACGCGTCGAACTGGAGCGACGAGGGCTGGGCCCGCCTGGCGCACTCCTTCTGGATGGGGTTGCGGCAGACGTGCGGGAGGAAGCACAGAGGGCGGAGTGGGCGCCGATGCCTCGCCCATCCTGCCAGTCAATCGGACCGCCGACTCGCGGGTGGCACGCTGATGCCCGCCTCCGTCAGCCGCGCCTCGATCGTCGCGAGGATCTGCTCGGCCTGGAAGGCCAGCCCCCCGTACTGTCGGGCGACGTCGCGGGTGCTCAACATGCGCATTGCCAGGTGGTCCTCGAAGCGCGGATCGCGGATCAGGGCGGCGACATCGAGCGGACGGCGGGCGGCCGCGTCGAGTTGCGCCGCATCGCCGGGCCAGTCGAGCCAGCGTAGGCGGCCCGCGAGCTCGCCGATGAAGGCGAGGTAGACCTGCTCGGCAAAGCGCTCGTGGTCGCGCGTCCGGATACTCGCTGCGAAGCCGGTGAGCGCGTGGCGCAGTGTGTCGTCGCGGATCAGCGCGAAATCGCCTGCGCCGACGATGGCGTCGTACGCGCCCGTGGCCGGCTCGAACTGTGCGGAGTTGAAGATCTGGCCGAACAGGTTCGCGACGGAGTCGGCCGGCGGCAGCGGACCGGCGCGCATGAGCCGGAGCAGGCTCCGGCTGTCCTCCATCGTCCGCTCCCCGCGTGCGATGTGGCGGCGCAGGCGTTCCAGGTTCTCCTGGAAATCGGCGTGCAGCGCGAGGAGGTGCGGGATCTCGCGGCGGGCGTCGTTGCGGCGGTCCCACCAGGAGTCCAGCGCGAAGGCGATCAGGATGCCGGCGACGACGATCGCGATCTCCGTCGCGATCGCACGCCAGCGCTTACGCCCGGGTGAAGGCGTTTTCTCGGTCATGGTGGCCCGGCGCGGCGACGGTGGGCTCGGGCGCTCGACGCCCGCGATTCGACGCAGGCAATGTCGCGAGCGGCTGCTTCGTTTGTCGAGGGTGCCGTCGAGCCTCCGCCGCCGGGGTGTGCGGTGAGGGGTAGGGAAGCGGGTGCGGCTTCGCACACCGCGTTCCCGCTCGAGCCCGTGCCTCCTCGCTCCCGTTGCCGCGCAGCGCCCCCGGCCGCACGGCGCGTCACGCCGCCATGCGGCCCCGCGATTCTTCTTCGATGAACGACAGGAGGTCCGCGTTCAGCCGATCCTTGTGCGTCGCGAACAGGCCGTGCGGCGCGCCCGGGTACACGATGAGGGTCGCGTCTGCGACGAGCTCCGCTGTGCGCCGGCCGGTGGCGTCAATGGGCACGATCTGGTCGTCATCGCCGTGGATGACGAGGGTCGGGACGTCGACCTTCTTCAGGTCCTCGGTGAAGTCGGTCTCGGAAAACTGCGCGACGCAGGCGTACGCGCCCGCGAGCCCCGCCTGCATGCACCAGTACCAGAACGCATCGAGCGTGCCCTGCGAGACCTTGGCCCCTGGCCGGTTCGCGCCGAAAAACACGACGCTCAGGTCTCTGTAGTACTGCGCCCGGTCCGTGAGGAGTCCGTTCCGGATCTCGTCGAACACCTCGCGCGCTGCGCCGCTGGGGTTGTCCGGCGTCTTCAGCATCAGCGGCGGAATTGCGCCGATCAGCACCAGCCGCGCGACCCGCTCCGTCCCGTAGCGCCCGATGTAGCGCACCACCTCGCCTCCACCCGTGGAGTGGCCGACGAGCACGACATCGTTCAGGTCGAGCTCCTCGATGAGCGTGGCGAGGTCATCGGCGAATGTGTCCATGTCGTTGCCGTCCCACGGCTGGTCGGAGCGGCCGTGGCCGCGCCGGTCGTGGGCGATGCAGCGGTAGCCGCGGGATGCGAGGAAGAGCATCTGTTCATCCCATGCATCCGCGTTCAGCGGCCAGCCGTGGCTGAAGACCACAGGCTGACCGGAGCCCCAATCCTTGTAGTAGATGTGTGTGCCATCCTTCGTACGTATCGTGCTCATCGTGTCGCCTTGCCGTTTCGATGGTGGGCGCCGCCCGTCGGGTGCGCATCGCGCAGCGGCACCGGTGTCAGTGGCGCGATTCGACGACGGCTGCGTGCGGGGCAAGGAGCGCGCCGCGGACTGGGAGCAAGAACGGCCCGCGGCACACGTCGCGGCGTCACGGCGGCTGTGGATCCGACTGGGCGACAGGGGAGAGGCGATTGACCTCGTCGTGCCGATGCGCAGACAGCCGCTGCGACTCGGCAAAGATCCAGCTCCCACGTTTCGCCAACGAGGTCGTGCCCGAAGCTGCGGTGCGGCTCGCTGCGAACGAGCCGGTAGCCCTCCTGCTCGTAGATGTGCCGACGACCCAGAGAACGAACCGCGCCAGCGGAGGTACGACGGCCGATGCTGCTCAGAGCGTGGCGCCCACGCCGAACCCCCGGCGACCAGCGGCGTGAACGCGCGCCCCGCCACGATCCTGCTCGTCCACACGTAGCGGGCCACGAGGATGTAGCGGAACACACCGTGGGACAGCGCGAGGCCGGCTTCCGCTTCCTGGAACGCGCCGCACGCGTTGATCGCCAGCGGCACGCCGGCCGCCATCTCGGCGAGCAGGAGGAGCCGATCGCCCAGGTCGTCCGTGCCGAATCGATCCGCGTAGAACGTCGCCCCGAGCTACGCCTACCAGACCGGACCGAAGAGCAGGGGGAATCGGGCTACCCCTGCCGCCGCCATGCCACCCGAAGAGCGCTCCGCGACCTCGCTGACGGCGACGCTGAACACCGGATCGAAGAAGATCTCCATCCACCTCGCGCGGCGCTCACCCGCATCGCCGATGCGCATTCGCGGCGGCTCCAGGATCCGGCGTGCCATGGAGGAAGGAGGTTGCAACAGCCGCGCACGGCCGCTGCCCGTAGGGCTGGCTCCGGGACCTCGAGCATCGTCGAGCCGTCCGCCCGGCTACACGCCGGTGCGGGTCTTGCCGGTATCGGGCCGCACCACGTACGCCGGAGGGCGAGATGGTCAGACTGGAGCTCGATCGCCAGCAGGCCGAGATGCTGCGCGAGATGCTGGAGAGCTACCTGGGCGACCTGCGAATGGAGATCTCGCAGACGGACCAGATGGACTTCCGTGAGGACCTGAAGACGAAGGAGGCGCTGCTGAAGGACGTGATCGAGCGGCTCGGTCAACGCGGGTGAATGGCGCGGGGACTCGGCGTCACGCCCCCGGGCGCCGGCGAAGCCTGCGTCCCCTCCCCGCCGCGCGGATCGCGCGGGCGCCTGCCCGGACCGCGGGCGGTCACAGGGCGGTCACGGCGAAGCCGCCCAGCGCTGGACGATGTCGAGCAAGCGCTCTTGCCCGCAGACCAGGTTGAAGTCGTGGTCGGAGCCCGGGATCGACGCGAGGACGATCCGGCCGTTCCCGAGGGCCTGGAGCCGCTCGCGGTCCGCGACCTGGAACCGGTCGTAGCCGGCGTCCCATTCGCAGTTGACCACCAGGATGCGGACGCCGCGCTCGACCAGCGACTGGAGTTCCTCCGGTGTCCCGCGAGCCGGCGCGGGGTCGCGGTCCGGATCGGCGCGGAACCGCGTGAACCACTTCCGTGCATCGTGGATGCGGCCGGGCCACTGGTCCCAACGGGCGCGCCTCCGCCAGAACGCCGGGTGCCCGAACGCGAGCCGGAGATAGTAGCGCAGCGGACGAGGGTCCTGTGGGTTGATGAGCGCAGCGGCGGTGACGTCCGCTTCGGCGAGGGCGACGAGGTAAGACAACAGCGCGCCGGAGCAGTTGCCCGCCACGAGGAAGTGCCGGGCATCGTGGTTCTCGCGGAGGTGCTGCATCGCCTCCCGCACCTCGGACAGTCGACGCTGGTAGAGCGTTTCGATCGATCTGCTGGTGCGACTGTCTCCGATCCCCGACAGGTCGATGCGCATGCACGTGAACCCCAGCCCGGCCAGGCGGCGTGCCAGGCGGACGTGGAGGCGTTTGGGTCCGACGCGGTGAACGAGCCCCGAGTTCAGGATCAGGACCGCCGGGGCATCGGGGCGCGCAGATCCCGCCGCCGGTTCCGTGACGACGCCGACCAGCGATCGCGTGGGTCCGAAGAGGACAGCTGACTCCCTCATGACGGCGACCGGCCCAGCCATTCAACGATGCATGTGACCGTCCGGTGCGGGACCAGACCGCGAAACGGCTCGGCCAGCCAGATTCCGGGGTCCGGCACAGGCCGCGACTCGACGCGCGCCCCAGCCGCGGCCAGCGTTCGCTCCAGCGCCGCGACACGGGAGGTGTCGCGATCGAGGATCAGGACCTCGCGGGCCGGACAGGCGCTCGATGCGAGGAGGTCGATGGCCTCGATCTCCTCGCGTAGCGGGTCCGGCGATACGAAACCGAGAATCTCGTCCGCCGCGTTGCGCTCCGTGCCGGGCTCGGGGCGGACGTACGCAAACCGGAGCAGCTCGGCCTGTAGGCCGCGTAACTCGCGCAGGTAGGACCGTCCCTGGAGGAGCGGAGCCCGCAGGACGATGGAGTCGACGTCGTCGCGCTCGCACGCGGCGAGCGCTGCGAGTGCGGCGCCGAGCCGGAGGCCGACGAGGCTGACCCGACTCCGCCCGCTCCGACGCTCTGCTTCGTCCATGGCGCTGTGCACGTCGGCGAGCCAGCGGGCGAGAGTGGCATCCTCGGTGTCACCCGCCGAATCGCCGGAACCGAAATAATCGAAGCGCAGGACGGGGAAGCCCGCCCTGGCCAGGCGAGTCGCGAGCTGGACGAACGAGCGGTGCGCGCGGATGTACTCTTGCCCCATGGGATAGCAGAGCACCACCGCCAGGTCGCGGGTCGGGCTGCCGGGCGGCTGATCGTAGCAGCCGAACAGCGGGCTGTCCGCCTCTCCGAAGCAAGAAGGCAATCGGGTCGTCGCGGTTTGGTCCACGGCCACGGGTCTCTCGTTCAGCGTCTGAGAAGAGCGAGCCTGCGAAGCACGCGGGCAACCAGATTGGGCTGGGCGCCCGCTGCGGTCGCGCGACGGGCATCGCACGTGGCGGCGAGTTGCCGCACGGTCTGGAAGTTGAGCTCCCGAGGGTTGATCCGCACGCCGATCGCCTTCTCGATCCTGGAGACGACCTGGAGCGCGAGCATGGAGTGCCCGCCGAGGTCGTAGAAGTTGTCGTCCGGGTCCACGTGATCGACGTTGAGCAACTCCTGCCAGATCGCGGCAATGAGCTTTTCGGTCTCCGTCTGCGGTGGGTGGGAGCGTTGCGGTGCTGCGGCCGGGCGTGGATCGAGCTTGAGGAGCGCCCTGGGGTCGGCCTTGCCGTTGGGGGTGAGCGGGATGTGGTCGACCGTGACGATGCGGGCCGGCAGCATGAAGCGCGGCAGTTGGGCCTGGAGCGCTCTTCTCAGCTCGTCGGTCTGGAGGCCCTCCTCTCTGCTCCGGGGCACGACGAAGGCGATGAGCGCCTCTGCGACCCCTGAGGTGGCGAGTGTGCCGTCGGCCGTGACGGGCAGCACGACGGCGGCCGAGACGCCGCTCTGGGAAGCGAGCACGCTCTCGATCTCGCCGGGCTCGATGCGGTAGCCGCGCACCTTGACCTGCTGGTCGATCCTGCCGAGGAACTCGATCATGCCGTCCGGCAGCCAGCGCGCACGGTCACCGGTGCGATAGAGGCGCGCGCCGGGCCTGTCGGAGAACGGATCCGGAACGAAGCGCTCGGCCGTGAGCTCCGGCTGGTTGAGGTAGCCCCGGCCGACCTGGACGCCGCCGATGCAGAGCTCGCCGGGCACGCCGATGGGCACGGGCTCGAGGTGCGCGTCGAGGATGTAGGCCGTGGTGTTGGCGAGAGGACGCCCGATCGGTACCGGGCCCGTGCCGGCCCAGGCCGGGTCGCATCGCCAGGATGTCGCGGTGACGGCCGTCTCGGTCGGGCCGTACATGTTGTAGAGCTCGCACGGCAGCTGCTCGAAGAACGCGCGCATGAGCTCAGGCGCGAGCGCCTCGCCGCCGACCGTCACACACCGCAGCGAGCGGCACCGGCCCAGCTCCCCGGTCTCGACGAGCGCGCGGAGCATGGACGGCACCAGCGGGAAGACGGTGACGGCGTGGCGTTCGATGAGGTCGATCACGGCGTGGACATCGCGCTCGGCGCCCTGGGGAGCGAGGACGAGCGCGGCGCCCGCGACGAGGGGACAGAACGTCCGCGTGACCGAGACATCGAAGCCGAACGGGCTGGCATGGAGGCAGACATCGCCGGGCGCGACGCCCAGGTCGTCGTTCTGCGCCAGGAGCCGGTTGCAGATCCCGCGGTGGGTGTTCATGACGCCCTTGGGTCTGCCCGTGGAGCCCGACGTGTAGACCACGTAGGCGAGGTCGTCTGGCGCGATCTCGCGCGGCGGAGGCGAGTCGAACAGGGGATCGGACGCGGCGCCGAAGCGCTCGCCGCCGGTGGCAGCATCGATGTCGATGCGCACCAGCTTCGCCGCGGTGGCGGGCAAGGAACCCACCGTGGCCGCATGGACGAGCACGACGGGCGCCCGCGAGTCCTCCAGCATGAAGCGCACACGGTCGGGCGGGTAGTCGGGATCGATGGGCACCCACGCGCCGCCGGCCTTGGTGACGGCGAGCATGGCAATGACCTGCTCGATCGAGCGCTCCATGAAGATGGCGACGATGGACTCGCGTCCGATGCCATGCGAGCGGAGCCGGTGGGCCAGGCGGTTGGCGCGGTGGTCGAGCTCGCCGTACGTGAGCGCCTCATCGCCGCAGACGACCGCGATGGCGTCCGGCGTGCGCTCAGCCTGCGTTTCGAAGAGCCAGGGCAGCGTGGCATCAGCCGGGTAGCTCCGCTCGGTGCGGTTCCAGTCGACCAGAATGCGCGGGCGCTCCTCTGCCGTGACGAGGGGCAGGCGCGAGATGGGCGTCGAGGGATCCTGGACGGCGGCCTCGAGCAGCGTGCGGTAGTGGCCCGCCATGCGCTCGATCGTCTCACGGTCGAAGAGGTCCGAATCGTAGCGGAGGACGGCCGTGGTCAGGGGCCCGGCCTGTACGATCTCGAGGGCCAGGTCGAACTGCCCTTCCTGGGTCGGGATGGGGAACCCCTCGATCTTGAGCCCGGCGATCTCGATCGTGGCCGACCCGTCTCCGGCGAGGCCGCGGCCGACCATGAGCGGAGCCACGTTCAGGTAATTGAACATGACCTGGAAGACCGGCGGGCGGCTGCGGTCGGCTGCAAGGCCGAGGCGCTGAACGAGGAGGTTGAAGGGGTAATCCTGGTGTGCCAGGGCCTCGAGCACGGTCGTCCGGGTACGGCCGAGCAACGTTCGGAACGTGGGCGAACCGGACAGGTCGCCGCGCAGCACCACAGGATTGACGTAGTAGCCGATACCGCGCTGGAATTCGGGACGCGTGCGACCCCAGGTAGGCGTGCCGATCAGGATCTCCGACTGGCCGGAGTACCGCTGCAGGACGACCTGCAGGGCAGAGAGGTAGATCACGAACGGCGTAACGCGCTCGGCGTGGGCCACCTCCATGACCGCCGAAGTCAACGACGGCGGCAACTGAACCTCGACGGTCCCGCCTCGGAGCGTTTGCACGCTGGGTCGGGGCCGGTCCGTCGGCAGCTCCAGGATGGGGAGCTCGCCGGCGAGACGATCGAGCCAGTATCGGGCGAGGCGCTCGCCGTCCGGGCTGTCGACGAAGTCGGCCTGCCGGCGGGCGAAGTCGGAGTATGAGGTCGCGGGCGGTAGGCGCGGTGCCCGTCCGCGGCGGAACGCGGGGTACATTGTGATGGATTCGTCGAACGCGACCGCCATGGACCGCGCATCGAAGACGGAATGGTGCACGGTCAGGAGCAGGATGCGGTCGTCCTCGGCGCGGGTGTACAGCGACACCCGGAACAGCGGGCCGGTCGAGAGGTCGAACGGGCGACGCGAGTCGGCGACGATCCGCTCGCGGACGTCACCCAGATCCATCCCCTCGACGCCGACCTCTTCCCACGCGAGGTCCTGGTGCGGCGTCACGCACGGCCTCACCCGATACTGCCTCTCCGTCCTGCCACGCCTCGATCCCGGCATCGTCCAGGTCACCGCCTGCTTTCTGCGGGAGCCGCACCCCGCGGCCGAGGCACTGCGGAGCGCGGGATGCCGGACGGTTTTTCTCGGCCGCGGCCGCTGGGACTCGCGCGCGCTCACCGACGTGCTGTGGCTGATCCGCCGCGAGCGCAGCGCGATCGTGCACGCGGCCGGCCAGAAGGGGATCCTCGTCGGGCGGAGTGCCGCGCGGATTGCGGGCTGCAAGGCCCTGATCCACCTGCACGACCTGTATCGGCCGCATCCCGCGGTGCGCGCGCTGCTACGCGCGACCGCGGGATGGACGGACCTCGCGCTGGCCGTGTCGCACGTCGTCGCCAGCCATGCCCTGACAGAGTACGGGCTGAGTGAGGATCGGGTCCAGGTACTGTACAACGGGATCGAGCCGGCCGCGTTCATGACCTCCGATCCGGATGCGGGCCGCCGCTGGCGATCGCTTCACGACATCGGCGAAGCGGAGCCGGTCATCGGCATCATCGGGCGCATCGTGCCCCTGAAGGGCCACGCGCGGCTGATCGCCCAGATGCCACGCATCCTCGCACGATTCTCGAACGCTCGCCTCGTCATCGTCGGCGATGGCCCGCTGCGGCGGGACCTCGAGCGGCAGACGCGCGAGCTCGGCCTCGAGGCGGCTGTCCGGTTCGTGGGGCAGCAGGACGATATTGCGAGCGTACTGGCCGCCTGCGACGTCGTCGCCGTGCCATCCGATCATGAAGGGGTCTCGATCGTCGCGCTGGAGGCGATGGCCGCCGGCAAGCCGGTCGTCGCCTCCAACGTCGGCGGGCTCCGCGAGGTCCTCGCCGGCGGCGCGTGCGGCATCCTGTTCGACCTCGACGATGAAACCGCGCTCGGAGACGCGATCGTCGCGATCCTGTCCGATCCCGCACGCGCCAGGCGGCTCGTGGCCGCAGGCGCGCGACAGGTCGAGCGGTTCAGCGTCGAGCGACATGCGCTCGAGCTACAGAAGGTCTACCTCAGGCTGGCCGGCAGGGCCGTCGAATCGGGAGCATGATGAGCTTCCTCCGCAAGCGCTGGGAGAAGAACTGGCCGGAGCTGCACGCGGCCATACGTGGCGGCTTCCCACCCTTCGTCTTCTCCGACCGGCCGCCTGAACCAGGGGACGTTCCCGCCTTCTGGTACCATACCGTCGAGGCGGATGCGTTCGGCGAGGACCTGCACTTCCTCCGGCGCAACGGCTACGTCGCGCTGACCGCGGACGAGCTGCTCGACCACCTCGAGGGGAGGCGCAGGGCTCCGGACCGCGCCGTCGTCCTCCTTCGACGACGGCGCGGTCAACCTCTACTCGGTCGTCTTCCCGCTGCTGCGTGAATTCTCTCTCCGGGCCGTGGCGTTCATCGCGCCGCACTTCCACTCCGACAGCGGGGGCGACGGGGTCGCGGACCGGCCCTGCACGTGGCAGGAGATCCAGGAGATGCACGAGTCGTCCCTCGTCGACTTCCAGTCTCACACGTTCGGGCACCGGTACGTCCCGCGGTGGCCCGAGCCGCTCGAGCTGACCGGGATCGATCCGCGGTTCCAGCGGCTCGACGGCGCGCCCGTGTCGATGAGAGAGGACTTCCAGCGTGCCCGCGAAACGATCGAGGCTCGATTGGGCAAGCGGGTCCAGCACCTCGCCTTCCCCCAGCACGACGGCACCGCCGAAGCCGTGCGCGTCGGTCTCGAATGCGGCTACCGCCTCTTCTGGTGGGGCGCGCAGCCCACCCCGCCCCGGCAGCTTTCCGGCGGCGCAGGCCTGCACGTGTCGCGGGTCAGCGGCGACTTCGTGCGCCGCCTTCCCGGGGCTGGCAGGCTTCCGCTCTCCACAATCCTCGGCCGCCGCTACGCGCGGGCGATCTCGGGTCTCCTCGGGCGCCGGACAGCACGCGCCTAGCGGCCAAGCACGGAACGCGCCTCAACCGCACCCGTCCGGCGCCGCGCCCGTCCAGATCAGCCGATAGTGCTCCGGCGGCAGGTGGGCGCCGGCGGCCTCGAAGTACCGGACCCAGAACTCGCGCACGCGGACGCCGCGCGGCCCGGTCGGGTCCGCGCCCACAACGAGGACGCACGCGTCGTCGAGGCGCGGCAAGAGCCCGCGCTCCCGCTGCGCCGCGATCCACTCCGCGGACGGCGTGCCGTCCGGCCGGCTCATCTCGATGCCATGGGCCGACTGGAGCATGTCCGACAGCAGCACGATGGTGGTACGCCGGCCGCCGGCGTCTCGCACGAACTCGGCCGCCACGTGCAGCGTGGCGAAGAGGTCGGTGGTGGGCAGCTTGCCTGCGGAGTCCGTGGCGAACAGTGCGCGAGCGACGGAGCGCGCCGCCTGCTTCACGCCCTCGAGCCGTTCGCGGTCGAGGGAGGTCGGACGCGCCGGGTCGCGCGGACGCGGAACGGTGTCCCACCAGCGGCGCGCATCATCCTCCTGGGCGCGCAGGCGGTGGACCTGGAGCAGCACGATGCGGTCGCCGTAGGTGAGCCGATCAATGATGCCATCCAGCGCCTGCCTACTCTCGCTGAGCCTCTTCTCGCTCTGACTGCCCGAGAGGTCCAGCGCCACGATGTACTGGCGCCCGGGCGCGCCGGGTGCGGCTGCGGCCGGCCGGGCGCCGCGGGTCTCCGAGTCACCACAGCCGGCCACGACGAGGGCGAGGGCGAGGAGAGCGGCGGCGATCCGCGGCGTCATGCGGCGCGTGCCGGGTCCGGGGCGGGATCCTGCACGGGGACCTCCACCGCGGTGTTACGCAGCCCGAGAACGGCCGCGGCGCGTGCGCGCAACGCCTCGAGCCGCTCCTGCTGCTGGATCAGCTCGGCGGGCGCCGTCAGCATGGCGTCCTCCTCGCCCGGCGCGATGGTGAACGTCACAGGCTTCTGGAACGCGACGATGTTGGCGGCATCGATGCCGCGCGCGCGGGCGTTCTCGATGCGGAAACGCGGGATCACGGCGCGAAGCCGGTCCAGCTTGGCCTCCCAGCCCTGGAGCGGCCGCGAGTGGAGCAGGTAGTTCGCGATGGCGAACTCGCGCCGGATGGCGACATCGAGCCGCGCGAGCGCCTCGCGGCGCCGCGCCTCGTCGTACCGTAGTCCCCGCAGCTCGCGCCGCAGCTCCGCCACCCGCGGGTTCTCCAGCCGGCCGTGCAGCGAATCCCGCGTCGCCAGGTACGCGGCCAGCGCGGCGGCCACGGCGAGCACGAAGTTGAGCAGCAGGATCGGCCAGTTCATGCGAGCGATGACGTCCGCGTAGTCGGCGCGGTCGAGGCGCTGCGCCCGCACGTGCCGCGCATCCTCGAGCCGACGCTCCGCGTCTCCGATCGCGGCGAGGTCCTCTGCCGCCCGCGCGGCCGAGAGCTCCTGTTGGATCGCCGCGATCTGGGCTTCCACCTCGGCGACGCCGCGAGCCGTCGAGCGCTCGAGCTGGTAGCGCGCGAGCCAGAGGAATCCCAGCACGGCGAAGATGCCGACGAGGCTGGCCAGTGCGGCGAAGCCGAACTGCCGCCGGTGGGCGCGGATCGTCGTCGCCGCGGCGGGGGTCTCGGCCTCATCCAGCGATGTGCGCCTCCGCATCGCCTCGCCGAACACGTGGGCGAGGAACACGAGGAACACGATGATGCCGAGGGCGAGCACGGAGGCGTCCGGGTGGTGGGCGGCGCGCGCAGCGGCGCGGTACAGCCCGCCCAGCGCGCCGTACTGCTCGGAGTCGGCCGCGATGTGCCGCCACGCGGCCTCGGCCCCCGGGTCTTTCGGCAGCAACTCGGAGAACACCGGCACGTTCGCCACCCAGTCCACCAGCACCAGCAGGCCGATCAGCACCCAGTACTTCCACGGCGCGAAGTAGCGGCGCACCTCGAGGGTGGCGTGACCGGTGACCGCCTCTGCCTCCGCGCGCTCCAGCGCGGCGGCCGTCGCCTTCAGGCGCTCGCCGGTGATCTCGAGTTCGATCAGCTCGTGTTCGTAGGCGGAGAGGTGGACGCCCGCGCGGCGTGTGCAGTTCTGGATCGCGTCCTGGACGCGCGTGCGCACGCGCTCGACCCAGCCGCGGAACACGGCGTGTGCGCGCGTGGCCAGCGCCTCCTCTTCCGGCACCGTCTCGTACGCCACGTCAATGCGCGGCAGTCGGGCGGCCGCCGCGGCGTGTGCCATCTCCACGGCCGCGGCCTCCAGCTCTTCGACCTGCTGGTCGAACCAGTGGTCGGCTGGGGCGCGAACCTGGCGGAGTCCCTCGGCGAGGCCGTCGGGCTGCGCGTCCGGGTCGAGCCGCGGCGCCGCTGCCACGGGCCGGGACCGGCGGAGCCAGACGAGCCAGCGGCTGCGGCGCGGCTCGCGCTCGGCGAGGACTGTGGGCATGCTGCTTCCCCTCCGGTTGCGGTTCGCTGGGCCTGGCGACGGCGCCACGCTCCCGCTCCGCGGTCGTGGGGGACGCGGAGCGGAGGGGATGCATTGCAAGAAGGGTGAAAACGGGACGGTGGGGGAAGCGCGGGTCCATCGGGGTGCGGGCCGGGTCGCCCGAGTGCCGGCCTCGCGCCGGGAGTCGCCCGCGCCGTTCCTGCGTCTGTGCGAGGATGTCGGCGGGCGTCGTGGCGTCATTGCCACCCTGCCCGCCGACGGCGCAGCGCCGCCGCTCGGGCGACGACCCGGGCGGGGTGGGCCCTCACACCTCCCGCGGCCACATCGGATACTTCTGCCGCAGATACTGCTGCTCGTTCAGGATCACGACGAACGGGATCGGCATGGCCGCGAGGTGGAGCGCCACGGTGCCGTCCTGCACACGGACGACGACGCCCTCGATTTCCACCTCGTCGCCACGGCTGAACCGGATCTTGCCGTGGACGACGTCGCCCGGCACGATGGGAACTTCGCCCGGCACGACGTAGCACACGCCCATCTCGGAGCAGTTCAGCACCTCGTACTCCTTGCCGTCCACGAGGAAGCGCGGACGCTCGCGGACCGGGTACTGGATCCGGTAGTACTCACGCTCGCGGCGTTGATCGAACATTATCGAACGCCAGTCAATGGTGGCGGCTCCGACCGCCGGTGCACGCCACACGCTGTCAGGAGGTTCGGCGAGCGGGCCGGAGCGTGCGCTCGAACGCGCCCGCCCGGGCCCCACGTCACCAGCATGGCCGACAGGGTCGCGGCGGCATCACCCCGCTGCATCCCCCATGCGGATGCTGCCATTCACCTGACCTCCCTCTTCAACGACGAGGCGCCGCGCGCGCACGTCGCCTTCGATGGAGCCCGTCGCAGCCAGCATGAGGCGGCCCTCGGCGATCAGGCCGCCGGTCACGCGGCCGCGGATCACGGCGTCCGTGGATTTGATGCCGCGCACCACTTCACCCTTGTCATGGACCTCGACGCGGCCGCCCCGGACCTCGCCGCCGACCCGGCCGGCGATGATGACGGAGCTGGCCGGCGACTTGCCGTCCGGCCCGGTCACGCTGCCATCCACGCGCCCGCCGGCCATCACCTCGAGCTGCGCGGCGCGGACATCGCCGGTGATGTGTCCCTCGACGACGAGGCGCCCCGGCACCTCGCACTCGCCCTGGATGCGGAGCCCCCTGCCGACGACCGAGACGTCCACGCTCGCGGGCGCGGCAGTGCCGGGCGCGTCGCCCAGAATCCTGGCCATCACGACCTTCGTCCTCCTGCGACGGGTGACACGAATCGGGAGCAGTGTACCTGATGGAGTGGCGCGCGTAAAGGGCGGGGCGGTTGGCGCCTGCCCTGGCGCCGGGCGGCGCCGTGGTGCATTTTCCGGGCCATTCGACGCCGTTTGCGAGCGAGAGGGGTGAGTATGCCGGACCGCCGCGAGTTCCTCCGCCGCCTCGGCGCCGCGGTCGCGCTCGGCGCCCTGCCGCGATGCGCCGGCGCTTCCGACGCCGGCACCGCGCCTGCGCCGGAGGAGCCGGGGCAGGGGCCGCGGCTCGGAATGCAGCTCTACACGCTCCGCAGTATCCTCCCCCGGGACTTCGACGGCACCCTCGCCCGGCTCGCCGAGATCGGTTACCGGGAGGTCGAGTTCGCGGGCTACCACGGCCGCGCGCCAGCGGAGATCCGCGCTGCCCTGGAGCGCACCGGGCTCGCCGCGCCATCGGCGCACGTGCCCATCGAGGCGCTGGAGAACGACTGGCTGCGCACGCTCGAGGCGGCGCAGACCATCGGCCACCGGTGGCTCGTCGTGGCGTGGGTTCCGGAAGAGCTCCGTCCCGACCTGGACGGCTGGCGCCGCGTCGCGGACCGGTTCAACCAGGCCGCTGCCGCCGCCCGCGAGGCGGGCATCGGCTTCGCCTACCACAACCACGACTTCGAGTTCGCGCCGCTCGAGGGGCGGGTCCCCTACGACGTGCTGCTCGAAGAGACGGACCCGGACCTCGTCCGCCTCGAGCTGGACCTCTACTGGATCGCCAAGGGCGGTCGCGACCCGCTCGAGTACTTCCAGCGTTACCCGGGCCGCTTCCCGCTGGTGCACGTCAAGGACATGGGCGAGGACGGCGGGATGGTGGACGTGGGGGAGGGCACCATCGACTTCGGGCGTGTCATCGTACGGGCACAGCAGGCGGGCATCACCCACTGGTTCGTCGAGCACGACGTTCCCGCCGACCCGCTCCGCACCGCGCGCGTGAGCTACCAGAACCTGCGGGCACTCATGGCCGCGCACGCGGGCAGTCCGCCCGCAAGCCGCCAGCGCGCTCTCCGGCGCGGGATCGTGGTGCGCGAGTCAGGGACCGTCCTCGGCCTCGATCGGGGAGCAAGGAATACCGAGCCGGCCTTCCGGCCTACTCCTCCCGCAGCACGATCGCCGGATCCACGCGTGTGACGCGCCGGGCGGGCGCGTAGCACGCGGCGAGCGCGGTGCCGGTCAGCACGACGGCCGCGGCAAGGAAGGCGGCGGGGTCCCAGGGCTGGACGCCGTACAGCAACCCGCGCAGCAGCCGGACCGCAGCAGCGCTCGCCACGAGTCCCGCACACAACCCGATCAGCGCAGGCACCATCCCTTGCCGCACGACGAGGGCTCGCACGTCCACGGGGCGTGCGCCCAGCGCCATCCGCACGCCGATCTCGCGCGTGCGCTGCTGCACGGCGTGGCTGACGACGCCGAACAGTCCGACGGCCGACAGCGCGAGTGCGATGATGGCGAAGAGTGTGAGCAGGCGTGCGTTGAACCGCCGGCCCGACAGCGTCGCGGCGAGGATCGCGTCCAGCGTCGTGGCCTCGCGGACGGAGACGTCGCCATCGACCTCACGGATCGCGTCGCGCACGAGGGACGCGAGCGCAGCCGCGTCGCCGCGCGCCCGTACGATCAGCACGCCCGGGTGCCAGAGGCCGTCGCTGGTGGCGAGGCCCACAGCCTGTGGCTCGTAGACCTTCGAATGGTCGGGCATGGCGGGGCTGACCGGCACGTGGCGCGCCACGCCGACCACGGTCCGCCAGGGCTCGTCGCCGAAGCGGAGCCGCAGGCCCAGCGTGCTCCGGCCCGGCGCCAGCCGCTGCGCAAGGCGGGAGTCGATCACGACGACAGGTGCCCCACTCCGCACCTCCTGCTCCGTGAACGTTCGCCCCTCCACGAGCGGGATGCCGAGCACCGCGAAGTGCTCAGCGCCGACCCCTTCCAACGTGATCGTTCCCGCTGCCGCCCCTGGAGCGTCACTGCCGTCCACCTCGAGCCGGCCGTTGGGGAGGCTGTAGAACGGCGGCGCGTCCTCCGCCCACGTCGCGCCCGCGACGCCCGGCAGCGCGCGCACGCGGGCCAGCACCTGGTCCGCGAACGTCATGTATGGCGCGAGCGCGTTCGGGTCGGGCGCGCTGCCCACGACGGGGAGCGCGACGCGCACGACGAGCAGCTCTTCCGGCCGGTGGAAGCCCGACTCGGCTCGCTGCATCTCCAGCAGGCTGCGAACGAGCAGCCCTGCGCTCACCAGCAGGACGACGGAGAGTGCCATCTCCGCGGCGATCAGCCCCGACCGGGCGCGGCCGCGGCCGCGTGGCCCGCTCGCCGCGCCATGCACGGCCCAGCCGCCGCGCAGCGTGTCCGCGATCCGCAGGTCCGTGACCGCCAGGGCGGGGAAGAGGCCGAAGAGCACGCCGGTGCCGGTCGAGAGGGCGAGGCCGAACGCCAGGACGCGGGCGTCGATGCCGAGGCGACCGAGGTCCGCGAACGTCTGGGGCCTCAAACGCGCGAGCGCGTCCACACCCCACCATGCGACAAACAGCCCCAGCGCGCCGCCGGCCAGGGCGAGGAGCAGGCTTTCTACGAGGAGTTGGCGGATGAGACGACGTCGCCCCGCGCCGAGCGCCGCGCGGATCGCCAGCTCGCGGCCGCGGCCGGCGCCCCGGGCGAGCAGGAGCTGTGCGACGTTGACGCATGCGATGAGCAGCACCAGGCCGACGGCGGCGAAAAGGACGAGGAGCGCGGCGCGCACGTCGTCATCCACGACATCCCGCGGCCGCTCGATGCGAGGGGTCAGGTTCGAGAGGAACGCGAAGATCGGCGGTTGCGGTGTGCGCGCCGCGATCTCCTGCAGCTCGTGTTCGGCGGCTGCCCGCGTGACCCCGGGCCGCAGGCGCCCAACGACGCCGATGGAGCGCGGAGTCGTGTCGCTCGCCGCGTCCAGCCCCAGCGGCCCCCATACGTCACTCGCCTCGTACAGGTCGAGCCGTTGCGGCATGACACCGATGATCGTGTGTGCGCCATCATCGAGCTCGATCGTCTGGCCGATCACGTCGCGGCTTCCGCCGAACTCGCGTCGCCATAGGCCGTGACCCAGGAGCACGACGGCGTCGTCCTCCGCCGAGAACATCCGCCCGAGCACCGGCGTGAGGCCGAGGAAGGCGAGGAAGCCGGGCGTGATTTCGCTGCGCGAGATGACCTGCGCTCCGTCCGGTCCGCGCAGCAATCCTCGCCGCGTCGCGATGGCCTCGAGCGCCTCGAACGACCGCGCGTCATTGAGCCAGGCCCGGGCGAGCGCAGCGGAGGGGTTCACGGTTGCTCCGGCGGTGGGCTCCTGCAGGCGCGCGAACACGATGCGATCCCCGTCCCGGAACGGCAGCGGTTCGAGCAGCACGCGGTTGACCGCGGAGAACATCACGAGACTTGCGCCGAGACCGAGTCCGAGGGTGACCACGGCGATGAGGGTGAAGCCCGGGCGCGCGCGCAGCGTCCGGACGGCGTAGCGGAGGTCCTGGAGCAATGTCTCGAACATGGTCCTTCCCTCCATCGCGAGGCTACTCGCTCGGTTCGCGGCACGGAATCGGATCGATGCGGACGGCGAGGCGGGACATGGGGAGGGCAAGGCGCGGGCCGCTGCGGGTCTCGCCGGAACTCCGTGTCCTACAACGAGGTTCGGGCTCGGAACACACCGCGGGTCCTCACGGCGCTGTCCGGCCGTGGGACGCGCGTGCGCGTCTGCGCACACGGCGCTACGGGCACGCTCGCGTTTCACGCGCAGCGTGCCTGCCTGGCCAGCCGTCGGGATGGGGGCCGAGGCGGCTGCCTGCCGCCCAGTCGTTTCCGGGCCTCGCCGGCGCCCCAGGCCGGGGCAGGGCAGGGACGCGGGGTTCACGTCCTCGCCGGCTCGATGTCCACCACGATCTGCCGCCACTTGCCCTGCCGGAACCGCGCGACGCTGAGGCTCGCACGCGTGAGGTGGCCGAGCACGATGGCGAGCCAGATGTCGGCGGGCTGCAGGCCGCGGGTCTGCTGGAACAGGAAGCACAGGCCGAGCGGCACGATGATCTGCGAGACGATCGAGATGTAGAGCGGGCTGCGCGTGTCGCCGCTGCCCTGGAGCCCGCCCGTGTACGTGAGCGCGACGGTGATGAAGAACCCGGATACGCTCAGGTACCGCATGAGCTGCACGCCGATGTCGGCGGCGACCGGGTCGGTCATGCCGAAGACCCCCAGCAGCACCCGCGGGATGGCGAGGAACAGGAGGCCGACGACCGCCGCGACCACCAGGCCCATACGCGAGGCAACCTTCACGGCTTGGGTCGCGCGCTCCGGCCGCCCCGCGCCCAGGTTCTGACCGACGGCCGCCGCCGTCGCGCTCATGATCCCCACGGACGTGAAGGTGATCAGCGAGAACAGCTCCGTGTAGGCGACGGCGTACGCCGCCTGCGCCGCCGCGCTCTCCTGCAGCGAGCCGATGAAGCGCAGCAGCAGCACGCCCGCCGCGTTCATGGCGACGCCCTGGATCCCCGCGGGCAGTCCGAAGCGGAACAGTGAGCGGACGATGTTCCAGTCCGGCCGCAGCCCGGCGCCGCGCGGGAACCCGATGACCCAGCGGCCGCGGAGCAGCATGGCCAGCCCCCAGAGGCCCGTGGCGCCCGACGCCAGCACCGTACCCACCGCCGCCCCCACCGTGCCGAGCATCGGGATCAAGATCATGTTCAGCACGGTGTTCAGCACGGTCACGACGACGCCGTACCGGAGCGGCGTGCGCGCGTCTCCCGCCGCGCGCAGCGCGCCGCCCATCATGAAGAAGAACAGCGTGCCGTAGCCGAACAGGAAGAGGACGCGGATGTAGGGGAGCGCCTCCGCCTTCACCTCGGGGGCCGCGTTCACCAGGTCGAGCAGCGCGGGCGCGAGGAAGTAGCCGAGCACCGCCAGGACGAACGTGAGGGCGAGCGACGTGAGGAACGCCTGGTAGACCGTGCGGTTGACCTTGTCCGCATCGCCCTGGCCCGCGAACCGCGCCACCAGCACGCCCATGCCCGCGTACAGCGACGAAACGAACGTGACCACCACCAGGAAGATCTGCCAGCTCACCCCGATGGCGGCGTTGCCCGTGTAGCCGACGAAGTGCCCCACCATCGCGTGGTCCACGATTCCCTGGAGCCCGCCGATGATGTTGTGGACGACCGTCGGCCAGGCGAGCTTCCACACGGCGGGCAGGATGGGGCCCTCCACGATGGACCGGTCGAAGCGGCCGGTCCGCCTTTGCGCCTCGACGGCCCGCGCAGGGTCTACGGCCTCCGCCGGCGCCGTGGTGCCACCCGGCGCCGGCGCCGCGCCCGCGAGGGGGGCCGCACCGCCGTCCTTGGCCCCCTCCCCTCGCTCCCCACGCCTCCCGGCGCGCCCGCCGGCCGCCACCGGGGCGGGCACAGACCCTCGAGCGGCCTCGCGCTGCGTTTCCTCGGGCCCCATGCTCATCGATCCCCGTCCATCATCACACGACCCCCCGCGTGTTCGACACGCCAACCCCTCCTTCTACACCACGACCCCGCGCCTCGCGCCGTGGGCGCCGTTCGCCGCCTTGCCGACCGCGGACCGCCGGCAGCCAGCCGGCCTTGTCCGCTCCGCCCGAAGCCCGCATCTTGCCGCGGCTCTTCCCTCTACACCACCTGGCAGCACTCGCCTTCGCGAGACCGGAGGAGTTCCCATGCGTTCCGAACCCGCTCCCGCCGCGGCACGCCGCGCCCGCTCCGCCCTGGCCTCGTTGCTGCTCACGCTCGTCGCCGCAGCCGCCCAGGCGCAGGAGCCGGTGGACCAGGCCTACACGGCGGACATCCGGCGCTTCACCACCGAGCCGTTCTTCCTCACACCGCTCGTGGACCACCTGCCCGCGTCGAACACCGTGCCCACGCCGCTCCAGGTCCTGGGCCACATCGCCGGCGCGCCGGACGTGCTCAGCTACCCCGAGGACGTCTACCGCTACATGCGCGCGGTCGCTGAAGCGTCCGACCGCGTCAAGGTCTTCTCCATCGGCGAGACGGAGGAAGGCCGCGAGATGATCCTCGTCGTCGTCGCGGACGAGCGCACCATCGCCGAGCTGGACCGCTACAAGGACATGCTCGCCCGGCTCTCAGACCCGCGGCGCACCAGCGAGGCGGAGGCGCAGCGCCTGATCCGCGAGGCGAAGCCGATCTACTACGTCACCGGCGCGATCCATTCGCCCGAGACCGGCTCGCCCGAGATGCTGATGGAGCTGGTCTACCGGCTCGCCGTCGGCGAGTCCGAGCACATCCGCACCATCCGCGAGAACCTCATCTTCATGGCCACGCCCATCGTGGAGGTGGACGGCCGGGCGAAGGTCGTGGACCTGTACATGGCGCGGCGCAAGGACCCGAACGCGAACGTGCCGCAGCGCCCGCTCTACTGGGGCAAGTACGTGGCCCACGACAACAACCGCGACGGCATGGGGCTCTCGCTCAAGCTGACGCAGAACATCCTCGAGACGTTCCTCGAGTACCACCCCACCGTCCTGCACGACCTCCACGAGTCGGCGTCGTATCTGTACACGTCCACCGGACGCGGGCCGTACAACGCGTGGGTCGACCCGATCGTGATCAACGAGTGGAGCCGGCTCGCCTACAAAGAAGTCCAGGACATGACGGCGTTCGGCGTGCCCGGCGTCTACACCCACGACTTCTACGACGGCTGGGCGCCGAACTATCTGTTCTGGATCGCGAACATGCGGAACGCCATCGGCCGGTTCTACGAGACGCAGGGTGCCGGCGATGCGTCGAACCGCATCGTCCGAACGAACGTGGAGCGGCAGTGGCACCGGCCCAGCACGCCGCTGCGTGAGGTCGTGTGGTCGATCCGCAACAACGTGAACCTCCAGCAGAGCGCCCTGCTCATCGCACTGCGGGAGGTCGCGGAGAACCGGGTGGAATACCTCACCAACTACTGGTTGAAGAGCAAGCGGGCCGTGGCGAAGGCCACGACGGAGGGCCCGGCGGCCTACGTGTTCCCCGGCGACGATCCGCGGCCAGGCCAGCAGGCGCGGCTGCTCTCGCTGCTCCAGCGCCACGGCATCGAGGTGCATGTGGCGACGCGGGCGTTCGAGGCGGGCGGCCGCGAGTTCCCGGCGGGGAGCTACGTGGTGCGGATGGACCAGCCGTACTCCCGCGCGGCCGACATGCTGCTGGACAAGCAGTACTACAACCCCGACGACCCGCGGCCCTACGACGACACGGGCTGGACGTTCGGCCCCCTCTTCAACGTGGAGACGGTGCGCGTCGAGGACACCGCGGTGCTGGACGCGCCGATGCGCCTGGTCGAGGAGCCGATCCGCGCGCCGGGACGCGTGGAGAACGCCAGGGGCGCCCGCGTCTTCCTCATTGACTACAACGCAGACAACAACCTGGCCGCGTTCCGCTTCCGCTACCGCAGCCTGCCGATCGAGGCGGCGGAGGAGGAGTTCACCCACGACGGCCGGACCTACCGCGCCGGCACCTTCATCATCCGGGCCACGTCCGAGGCCACGCGGATCCTCGAGGCGGCCGCCCCGGAGTTCGGCTTCGTCGCCTACGGCTCCTCGAGTGCACCCGACGTGCCGACCCATCCGGTCGCCGCGCCGCGTATCGCGGTGATGCACACGTGGCAGACCACGCAGAACGAGGGGTGGGTCCGGCTCGCCCTGGATGAGTACGGCATCCCATACGACTACATCTCCGTCCATGACGTGCGTGACGAGCCGCGCCTGCGCGACCGCTACGACGTGATCATCTTCGGCCCGTCCTTAAACGATCCGCTGAGCATCGTGCGCGGGATCACGGGCGACCGGCCGATTCCGTGGAAGGCCACTCCGCTGACTCCCAACATCGGCCGGCAGGCCTCGACGGACGACATGCGTGGCGGCCTCGGACTGAGCGGTGTGCTCAACCTGCAGAGGTTCGTCGAGGCGGGCGGCACGTTCATCACCCTCACCAACAGCTCGACGCTGCCGATCCACTTCGGCCTGGCGGAGGGCGTGCGCATCCGCGAGACGCGGGAGCTGTGGGCGCCCGGCGGCGTGTTCCGCGTCGCCCGGGCGGATGCGGGGAGTCCGATCGCGTACGGTTACGACACGGAGCTGGGTGTCTACTTCAACACCGGCCCGGTCTTCGCGCTGGGCGGCGGGACCGGGGGCTTCGGCGGCGCCGGCGCGCAGGCCGCGAGGCCGCGCCGCAGCGTTGACGGCAGCACGACCGCGCGCCGGAGCGGTCGCGGCGGGCTGGACGAGGAAGACATCGTCCAGGGTCGCCGCCGCGACCTGGGCCGCGCGGGCGTCGAGGCCTTCCAGCGCAGCCGGGGGCAGGGCGACGACCCGCCGGCGTTCGGCTTCGGGGCGGGTCAGGCCCCGGCCGCCAACGTGCGGACGATCTTCCGCTTCAGCCCCGACGTCCGGAAGCTGCTCATCAGCGGCGGGCTGGACAACGGCCACGAGCTGGCGAACGCCCCCGCCCTCGTGGACGTGAAGCTGGGCCAGGGCCACGTCGTGATGTTCAGCTTCAACCCCATGTGGCGCGCCGGGACCCTGGGCTCCTACGCCCTGGTCTTCAACACGCTGCTGCATCACGGGCACCTGGACGCGGGCCGCGACCGGCGCGCCCCGACGACAACCGAGGCGGCGGAGGCGGGCTGAGCGGAGACGGGCGGCGCCGGCCGCGGCGGTGGACGACGCCCGCTGCGGCCGGCCCGCGCTCCCGCGGATCGCCCCCGATCGCGCCGCTCCGGGCCCGGCCAGCGGTCGCGGACACCCGCCGGGTCCTCCTATCCTCTCCGCGTGGATCCGATCACCCACACCATGACCGGCGCGACGCTGGCCGCCGCAGGTTTGCGGCGCGCGACCCCGCTCGCGGCGGGCACGCTGATGCTGGCCGCGAACGCGCCGGACATCGACGTCCTGATCTACCTCGTCGGCAACGAGTACGACGCGCTGGCGTTCCGACGCGGCTGGACCCACGGGCCGCTCGCGCTCCTCGCGCTGCCGTTCGCCGTGCTCGGCGTGGCGCTGGCGTGGGACCGGTGGGTGCGGAGACGACGCGATCCGCGGGCTACCCCCGCGCGGGCCGGCCCGCTCCTCGCCCTGGCCGCCCTCGGTGTCCTCACCCACCCGGCGCTGGACTGGCTGAACAACTACGGGATCCGGCTGCTCATGCCGTTCAGCCTGCGGTGGTTCTACGGAGACGCGGTGTTCATCATCGACCCGTGGATCTGGCTCGCGCTGGGCGGCGCGCTCTTCCCGATCCACTCCCGGAGCAAGGCCGCCATCACCGGCTGGGCGATCTTCGCCGCCCTCGCCACGGCTCTCGTCCTCGGCGCGCGCGTCGTGCCGGTGACCGCGAAGCTCGTGTGGGCCCCCGGCATCTCCGCGCTGATCGCGCTCCGGGCCGCCCGCGTGGCGGACCGGCCGGCCATGGGCCCGGAGCGGATCGCCCGCTGGGGCGGCAGGCTCGCGTTGGGCTTCAGCCTCCTCCTCGTGACGGCCGACGTCGTCGAGGTGCGGGACGTGCACGCCGCCGTCGCTGCGCGGGGGGGCACCGTCGAGGCGGTCATGGTCGCGCCCCGGTCAGGCGGGTACACCGTGTTCATCGGCGACGCCCGCTACCGCGGCATCCTGGGCTCCGAGCGCCTGGGCGGCATCACGGTCCAGCTCGACTCGGCTCTCCTGCCGGCGCGGTAGCCCGCCGGCCGGCGGCGTCGAGTCCACCGGCGGGCGGCGCCGCCCGCCCTCGGCGCGCCACGCCGCGCACCGACCGGCGCGGGCCTGCGCCGCGCGCACCGGCCCGGCCACGTCCGACGGCTCCCCGCGGGGCCTTTCGTGAAACCGCCGATTGAGCCAACTTTCCTGCTCGGCCTGGCGCGGTCCGCGACAGCGGGCCGCGTTTCGTTCACCAGGGAGCGGGCGGCGAGGCCGCCCGGTGGGCGTTTCATGAGGCGGTAACGCGATGGCCTGGACGATCGACGACTCCCGGGAGCTCTACAACATCGACGGCTGGGGAGTCGGTTACTTCGGCATCAACGAGAAGGGACACGTCACCGTCCACCCGACCCGGGACCCGGAGCGGGGCCTGGACCTCTTCGAGCTCGCGATGGACCTCGCGGAGCAGGGCATCGGCATGCCGCTGCTGCTCCGCTTCTCGGACATCCTGCGCACGCGCATCGAGGCGCTGGCCGAGCGGTTCCAAGCCGCCATCGAGGAGTTCGAGTTCGAGGGCGGCTACACGACCGTGTACCCGATCAAGGTCAACCAGCAGCGGCACGTCATCGAGGAGATCCTCGCGTATGGCCAGCCCTACGGGGTGGGGCTCGAAGTCGGGAGCAAACCCGAGCTGCATGCGGCGCTGGCGCTGACGGAGCGGACGGATCACCTGATCGTCTGCAACGGCTACAAGGACGAGGAGTTCATCCGGCTGGCGCTCATGGGCCAGAAGCTCGGGCACGAGGTCATCATCGTCATTGAGAAGCTGAGCGAGCTCGGCACGCTGCTGAGGGTGGCCAGGGAGATGGATGTGGACCCGGTCGCCGGCGTGCGCATCAAGCTCGCCACGGCCGGCGCCGGGCGCTGGTCCCAGTCCGCGGGCGAAAAGAGCAAGTTCGGCCTGAATCCGTCCCAGCTCATGCGGCTGGTGGAGGAGCTCCGCGCGGCCGGGCGGCTCGACATCCTGAAGATGGTGCACTTCCACCTCGGCTCGCAGATCCCGGACATCCGCAACATCAAGCTGGCCATGACCGAGGTCGCGCGGTACTACGTGGAGCTCCGGCGGCTCGGCGTCGACATCCGGTACGTGGACGTGGGCGGCGGGCTCGGCGTGGACTACGATGGGTCTCGCTCGACGTCGTCTACGAGCGTCAACTACTCCATGCAGGAGTACGCCAACGACATCATCTACGCCCTCGCCGAGGCGTGCCGCGAGAACGATGTGCCCATGCCGCACGTGATCTCCGAGTCCGGCCGGGCGCTGACCGCGCACCACGCGCTGCTCCTGATCAACGTCATCGATCTCGAGACGCAGACCGTCGAGCCGCCCGATACGGTGCCCGAGGATGCGCACCCCCTCGTTCACGAGCTCGCGGCCACCTACCAGGAGCTCGACGAGCGGAGCATCCGCGAGGTGTACCACGACACCTCGTTCGCGAAGGAGCAGATGCACTCGCACTTCAACAGCGGGGTGCTGAGCCTCCCCGAGCGCGCGCTCGCCGAGCGTCTGTACCTCGCGATCATGAACCGCATCGCCCAGCTCGCGTCCAGGGAGCCCGAGGAGTACGAGGACATCCTGCCGGAGGTCAACGCGATCCTGACGGACCGGTATTTCTGCAACTTCTCGGTGTTCCAGTCGCTGCCGGACTCCTGGGCGATCGACCAGCTCTTCCCGATCATGCCGATCCATCGGCTGGACGAGGAGCCGACGCGGCGAGGCACGCTCCAGGACGTGACGTGCGACTCGGACGGCAAGATCGACCGGTTCGTGGGCGCGCGGAAGCCGAAGCGGAGCCTGGAGCTGCACACGTTCGACCCGAACGAGCCGTACATCCTCGGCATCTTCCTGACCGGCGCGTACCAGGAGATCCTCGGGGACCTGCACAACCTGTTCGGGGACACGAACGCGGTCCACATCCGGCTCACGGACACCGGGTACGAGATCGGGGACCTCGTCCACGGTGACAGGATCACCGAGGTGCTGAACTACGTGCAGTTCAACGCGCAGGACCTGGTCACGACCTTCCGGCGCAAGGTCAACAACGCGAAGAACCTGACCCGTAGCGAGGCGAACGCGTTCATCGCGGACTACGTCGCCGGCCTGGACGGGTACACGTACCTGGAGAGCGGGCGCGGCTGAGCTGTCCGTCCGCCTCCGCGGCCGCCTCGGCCGTCGCGCCCTGGCCGGCCCTCACCGGCCGGCGCAGGGCCGCCGCGGACACCGGCCGTTGACCGCGCCCGCGGCCGGGGCTATCCTCCAGCCGTATGCCTAACCCCTTACCGCGGAGCCACTTGCGGGCTCGGCCCCGGCGCGGGCCGCGCCGGGCGGCGCTCGGAGCGGCGCTCCTTGCGGCGCTCCTTGCGGCGCTGGCCTGCGCCGTCTGGGGCGTCGCGCCGTTCGCTGCGCCGGAAGGCGCCGCGGGTGTACGGCGCGCGCGCGTGTCCGACGCGGCCGCAGAGGCCCGCGGCGCGGCCGTGGCGCCGGATGCAGCGGACGCGGTCGGCACCCGCGCGGAGCGGCCGTCCCGCCCGCGTCGCTCGACGCTCGCTCCGACCCGGCCGGACGCACCGGCGACGTTCCTCGCGGCGCCGGGGATCACGCTGGAGCCGGTTTCGGAACGTGAAGGGCCGCAGGCGCGCTTGCGGGCGCGCGGGTTCCGCGTCATCCGCGGGGCGCCGCCGCTCCGGCTCGAGCTGAACCCCGAGGCGCCGCGTGTGCTCAGCCGGAAGCTGGCGCACCTGGACGCCATGCCGGCGCTGCTGCGGGCCCGCGCGGGGATCGTGCCCTCCCGCAGCACTCCACGTCCGCCTCCATCGCCCCACTCCTCCTAGCGACGCAGACGACAGGTTTCCGGGCGCTGAGACGCGCGGCTCGCCGCCGTGTACTCGCCGGGGTCCGCCTCTACCCCGCCTGCGCCGGGCAGCCCTCGCCGCGGCCGTGACGCCGCTGCGGCAGGGGACGGCCGCTCGGCCGCGTTCACCCGTGCGGCGCGGGGGGCGTGCGGCCCCGTCCAGCCCGGCACGAGGACCAACCGCCATCGCCGGCAAGGGCGAGGAGGCGCGACGTGAACGTGTTGATCTCGATGGCGATCCAGGAACAGAGTGGGCTGACGTGGGGGAGGATCCTCTCGGACATCCCGCACGATGGCCCGGCGTTCGTCGTCTACGGGCTGCTCCTGGTTTCGGCGTACTTCATCTGGAAGGGCGCGAGAACCAACAAGTGAAGAGAGCGAGCGGGTGGCCCGGCCGTGACGGCGTGCTCGCCGGGCAGCCGGGTCACCCGCTCGCCCTCCACAGCCATCACCGGTCGAGCGGCACTCCCGCCGTCGGCGCCTGGTAGCGGATCCGTCCGCCCAGGATCGTGTAGACCACCTGCGTGCCGGGGATCTCCTCCTCCGGCACCGTCATGATGTCCCGGGAGAGGACGACGATGTCCGCGAGCTTGCCGGGCGTGATCGAACCCTTCACGTCCTCCTCGAACGCCGCGTACGCGTTGTTCAGCGTGTAGCTGCGCAGCGCTTCCTCCCGCGTCATGCGCTGCTCGCCGTAGAACACCGAGCCGTCCGCCGTCCGCCGCGTGACGGACGCGTAGAAGCTGGCAATCGGGTCGACGTCCTCGACTGGCGTGTCCGTGCCGTTCGTCACCACGGCGCCCGCGTCGATCAGCGCGCGCCAGACGTACGCGCCGGTGCGGGCACGTTCATCGCCGATGCGCTGCGGAACCCACGGCCCGTCCGAGGTCGCGTGCACGCCTTGCATGGACGCGATCACGCCCAACTCCGCGAAGCGCGGGATGTCCTCCGGCGCCAGGTGCTGCGCGTGCTCGATGCGCCAGCGCAGGTCCGTCTTGTCCGGGTTCGCGCGGAAGATCTCCTCGTACAGGTTCAGGATCTCGCGGTTGCCGCGGTCGCCGATGGCATGGGTATTGAGCTGGAATCCGTGCTCGATCGCGATCTCGGCGGTGCGACGGATGCTCTCGAGCGACTCGAGCACGAGCCCGGTGCTGGTCGGCAGGTCGTTGTACGGCTCGAGCAGCCACGCGCCGTGCGCGCCCAGCGCACCGTCCACCTGCCGCTTGATCGAGCGGACCGTGAGGAACCCGTTGCCCACGCCGATCATCCGGTAGTCCGGCAGCTTGACGGCCAGCGACTCGTTGGGCTCGCCGCGCACCATCACGTACAGCCGGACGGGCAGGCTGTCCTTCTCCGCGAGCTCCCGGAAGAAATCGATGGTCTCGAAGTCGGACCCGGCGTCATGGAAGCTCGTCACGCCCTTGCGCAGCAGCTCTTCGCCCGCGAGCTGCACGGCGCGCCTGGCCTCGGCCGCGACCGCCTCCGGCGGCCGTTGTGCGCGGTCCCGCTCGAAGACCCGCCAGACCAGCGCCTGCGCCGTCTCGCGCAGGTAGCCGGTGGGCTCGCCGCGGGCGTCCCGGACGATCTCGCCGCCCGGCGGGTTGGGCGTGGATCGGGTGATGCCCGCGAGCTCCATGGCCCGCGCGTTCACGAACGACGCGTGTCCGCTCGCGTGCGTGAGGATCACCGGGTTCCGCGGCGAGACCCGGCTCAGCTCGTGGTGCGTGGGGACGCCTTCCACCGTGACGGCCGGCGCCGGGTTCCACTTGTCCTGGTGCCACCCCCGGCCCTGGATCCACTCGCCCGGCCGGGCTTCCCGCGCCGCCGCCGCGACCATGGCGACGATCTCGTCCCACGTCCTGGCCCGGGTCAGGTCCAGGATCATCCGCGCCTGCCCGAGGCTCATGAAATGGCCGTGTCCCTCGATGAACCCCGGCACCGCGAGGCGGCCCTCGAGGTCGATGACCTGCGTGCTCTCCCCGATGTAGCGCGCGATCTCCGCCGACGAGCCCACGGCCACGATCCGGTCGCCCACGATCGCCACGGCCTCGGCCTCGGGCCGCAGCGAGTCCACGGTCACGATCTTGCCGTTCGTGAGCACGAGGTCGGCCGGCGTCACCGCCGGGCCCGTCTCGCAGCCGAGCCCGCCCGCGGCGGCGAGCAGCGCGGCGGCCAGCGCGACGGGGCGCGCACCCCGGCATCGGACGGTGCGAGCGTCCACGCTTCCTCCTTCGGTTCGGGTCACCTGCGGTCGAACGGGCGACCGCCGGGACGCGGCGGTGCCCGTTCCGCTCGTGTCCGGTATGCCCTTAGTGTTAGGCGCCGGCACCACCCCGGGCAAGCTGAACGGGGCGCGTGAGCCGCGCTCCGTTGCGCGGGCGCGCGGCCGGTGTATCGTTCGCCTGAACGGTGCCGCGAGGCACCGCGCGTCGCGTGACAGCACAGCCCGTCACGCGGGCTTCACCGGCAACGGGAGACAGGACACGATGCGCATCACGATCCTCCTCGCCTTCTCGCTCGCCGCCATCGCCTGCGACGGCCAGCCGACTCGAAGCGCCGGGGATGCGGACGCCGCCGCGGGCGCTGCCGCGGCGCCGTCGTCGGCCTCGAACGACGCCGGCGCTGGGGCAGACAGCGCGTTCGCCGCGCTCCAGGAGCGGGGCAGAGTGGCGATGGGTGTGGACCAGTACACGTCGACGCACGTCTTCGACTCGCTCGAGGACGGCGGGCGGATCGAGTTGCAGCGGAATGAGGACGACCCGGAGGGCACGGAGGCGATCCGGCGTCACCTGCAACACATCGCCGAGGCGTTCTCCCGCGGCGATTTCCGGATCCCGGGCTTCGTGCACGCGCAGGAGGTGCCGGGGACGCGCGTGATGGCCGAGCGACGGGAGCACATCACGTACACCTTCCGCGAGCTGCCGCGCGGCGGCGAGGTCCGGATCACGACGCAGGACCCGGCCGCGCTCGCCGCGATCCACGAATTCCTCGCGTTCCAGCGGATGGACCACCGGGCTGGTGGTAAGGAGCCGGGCGAACACGGCCCCGGCGGGCACGCGCACTGACAGGGAGGCGCCGCGGCCCGAGCCAGGTCACGGCCGCGGCGCCCGTCACGCCGCCCGCTTCTGCGCCAACAGCTCCTGGACCTTGGTCCGGATGGACTCCAGGGATGCGGGCTTGGCCATGTAGGCGTCACAGCATCCCGAGCTGAGGACCGCCTCCGGGTCTCCCGCGCCGGCAAGGGCGGTGAGGGCGAGGATCGCGACGCCGGGCTCCGCCAGCTCCCGCTTGATCCAACGGCCCGCCTCGATCCCATCCATGGACGGGAGCTGCAGGTCGAGGATGACGAGGTCCGGACGGAACGTCCGGGCCAGCTCGATCGCCTCCTCGCCCCGCCTCGCCGTCGCCACCTCGTGCTCGGCCGAGAGGAGCTCCTTCAGGATGGACAGCAGGTCGGCGTTGTCTTCCACCACCAGGATCCTGGCCATGGCTCCCTCAGCGTAGGGCGAGGCCGGAGCCCGCGGCGGGGCGCAGCACGGTGGTGAGCGGGACCGAGACGTCGCCCACCGCCGCCATCTCGAGCACGTGCTCCAGCCGGTCCGCGTCCACGTCCCGCTCGGCCAGCCCCGCCTCCGCCAGGGCGGCCAGCACGTCGCGCCGCAGCTCCGTCGCGCTGCCGCTACTGGCGTAGACCTCGAGCCGGCCGTCCAGCACCTCCGCGCGCTGCGCGTAGACGCGGAACGGCACCGGCCGCTGGAGCCAGATCGTGCGGGTCATCCGCGGATTGGCCACAAGGCGGTCGATCAACGACCGGGACACGTTGGGCGAGGCGTACTCGTGGACCAGGCGGGCGAGCTCGATCACATCGCTGTTCGACATGCGCACACAGCCGTGTGACGCCGGCGTCCCCAGGCTCTTCCGGTACGGCGTGCCGTGGATGTAGTACAGGTTCATGAAGTACAGCTTCGCCCGGCCCATCGGGTTGTTGGGCCCCGGCGGCGTCGGCTTCTTGCCTCGCGCCCACGGCCGGTTGGGCGGATGCCACCACGGGTTCCAGACGACCCGCGTGATCCGGTACGACCCGGTCGGCGTCCGGTGCCCGGGCTTGCCCACCGCCACCCGGTAGCTACGGGTCCGCTCGCCGTTCTCGTAGACGTACAGCCGGTAGGCAGCGAGGTTGAGGGTCAAGCGGAGCGACGCCGCGGCCTCGCTCTCCGGCGCCGCGAGACGGTCCGCGGCGCCGCTGGCTCCACTCGCGGCGCTGGCCGCGAGGACCAGGACCAGCGCCGTCCGGATGTGGCGTCCCCGGGGGATACGCACGACGCACCTCCGGATGAAATTTCCCCGATTTCCCCACGGCACCAGAGCGCAAGGCATGTGCCGTAAGCTGCGTTGTGAGAAAGGGGAACGGGGACCCGGCGTGCGCCGCGGCCGTCTAGATTCATGCCAAAAATCAGTGCGCCGGAGCGGACGCGGGCAGCGCGCGCAGGAGCGTGCCCACCCGCTCGAGCGCGGCGCCGAGATCGGCCGGCGGGAGGCCGTAGCCGAAGCGCACGTAGGACTCCATGCCGAAGTGCGCACCGGGCACGATCAGCACGTCTTGCTCGACGCGGAGACGCTCCGCCAGCTCGAGGGATGGGATGGGCACCCGGTAGCGCATGAAGCAAATGGCGCCCGCATCGGGCGGGCGGTAGGCGAAGAGGCCGAGGTCGTCCGCCCAGGAGGTGAGGACCTCGAGGCCGGCGTGGAGGATGGCGCGGGTGCGTTGGAGCAGGCGGGGCCGGAGCGTGGGGTCGAGCGCGAGGGCGGCCAGCCGGTCCGTCAGGTTCCCGGGCGAGATCGTCGTGTAGTCCTTGCGGGCCCACAGCTCGGCGGCCGTGTCCGCGGGCGCCACCGCCCAGCCGATCCGGAGGCCCGGCAGGCCGTACGCCTTGGACAGGGAGCCCGTGGCGATGACGCGGGGGGAGTCGCCCCAGAACGTGCGGGTCTCGGGGCCGCGGAGCTCGGCGCCGGTGTAGACCTCGTCCGCGAGGATCCACGCGCCCACCCGGTCGGCGGCGCGGATCAGCGCGTCCCGCGCCTCGGCGGACAGCACGGCGCCCGTCGGGTTGTTGGGGTTGGTGACGACGACGACGCGGGTCCGGTCCGTGACGGCGCGCGTGATCTCGTCCGGGTCCGGCTGCCAGCCGTGGGCCTCCCGGAGCCAGATCTCCCGGACCCTCGCACCGAAGGCGTCCGCCAGGCCGGGCGTCTGCATGTAGGTGGGCATCACGATGGCCGCCTCGCCGCCGCCCTCCAGCAGCTCCCACATCGCGATGAAGTTGGCCTCCGCGCTGCCGTTGGTCACGACGACGTTCGCCTCGGTGGCGCCCGGATACAGCGCGGCGATCAGGTCGCGCAGCTCGTCGCTGCCGTTCGACTGGCCGTAGCCCAGCGAGATGCCCGGGATCGAGCGCGACGCGCCCGCCATCTCGACCAGTTCGCCGAGCGTGAGCGGGTGCACCCCGCTCTCGGACAGGTTGTATGTCACCCGGTTCTCGTAGGTGGACTGCCAGCGCTCCATGGCGAACGGTTTCATGCGCACTCCCGGGTTGAAGCCGCGTTCGGTGCCCCCGCGGGGCCTTTCCGTCAGGATGGCGGTCGACGGGGGGCGCGGCAACCATCGGCCCCGGCGCCCGTTCGTGGAACGGACGTTGCACGCCGGCCCGCGGCCTCCGGCGCGCCCGGCCCGGAGCGCGGGGCCTTGCCGCCGCGGAGCGCCCGGCTAGCTTTGCGGGTAGGGAAGGGTGGAACTCCAGCGCGGAGGCAGATGATGGAACTCCCGGACGAGCTGGTCGAGCACGGCGAGAGCCGCATCGTCCTGGTGGTGATGGATGGACTCGGCGGGCTGCCGGATCCCGAGACCGGCTTGACGGAGCTTGAGACCGCCAGCACGCCGAACCTCGACCGGCTCGCGCGGGGGGGCGCCGTCGGGCTCATCGAGCCCGTGGCGCCCGGAATCTCGCCCGGCAGCGGGCCAGGCCACCTCGCGTTGTTCGGCTACGACCCCGTGCGGTGGAACATCGGGCGCGGCGTCCTGAGCGCCCTCGGCGTCGGCTTCGACCTGCGGGAGGGCGACGTCGCCGCACGGCTCAACTTCGCCACGCTGGACGCCGAGGGGCGCGTCATCGACCGCCGCGCTGGCCGCCCCTCGGACGCGGAGAACCGCCGGCTCGTCGAGCGCCTGCGCGCGGAGGTCCCGGCGCCCGAGGGCGTGGACCTCTTCTTCGAGTCCGAGAAGGAGCACCGGGCCGTCATGGTGCTGCGCGGCGAGGGCCTCTCCGCCGCCCTCTCCGACACCGATCCCCAGGAGACCGGCGTGCCGCCGCTGCACGTGCGTGCGCTCGCCGAGGGCGCCGAACGTACCGCCCGGCTCGTGCAGGACATCCTGGACGCCGCCATGCGCGTGCTCGCGGATGAGCCGAAGGCCAACGGCGTGCTCGCGCGCGGATTCGCCGCCTACGAGCGCTACCCCTCGCTCGCCGACCGCTACAAGCTCCGCGGTCTCGCCACCGCGCGCTACCCCATGTACCGCGGCCTCGCGCGGCTGATCGGCATGGACCTCTCACCCGTTGCCGAGACGGACGAGGGCAGCGTCGCCCTCCTCGAAAAGGCGTTCCCGAACTACGACTTCCACTTCATCCACTTCAAGGCCGTGGACTCCCGGGGCGAGGACGGGGACTTCCTGGCGAAGGTGAAGGCCATCGAGGCGGTGGACGCCCTCATCCCGCGCATCGAGGCCCTCGCGCCGGACGTGCTCATCGTCACCGGCGACCATTCGACGCCCTCCCGCATGCGCTCGCACTCGTGGCACCCGGTGCCGGTGCTCATCGCGTCGAAATGGACGCGCGGCGGCGGCGTCACGGGCTTCGGCGAGCGGGAGTGTCGGAAGGGCGAGCTGGGTATATTCCCGGCGAAGCACCTGATGACGCTCGCGCTCGCGCACGCGGGCCGGCTCGCACGCTTCGGCGCCTGAGCGCAGCGCAACGGGGTCCGGTGGCAAGGGAGTCGTGCACGATGGCCGATGTCGAACAAGTCCTCCACGAAGCCCTCGCGCTGGGGGACGAAGGGCGGTGGGTCGAGATGACGGACCTGCTCGGCCGCGCCCTGAAGGAATCGCCGAACGATCCGTACCTGCTGTGCTGGCTGGGCGTCGCCCACCGGGAGCTGGGCAACGACGGCATCGCCTACGAGTACTTCCGGCAATGCCTCGCCGAGGAGCCCACGGACCCTCACGTGCTCGCGCTGGCCGGCTCCGGCCTCGCCGCCCTGGACGACCCGGAGGCCGAGAGCGTGCTGCGCCTGGCCGCACTCACCGCGCCCGATCTGCCGGAGGTGCGCCTCCAGTACGGCGCCTACCTCGCGCGGGAGGGGCTCTTCGAGGAGGCGCTGACCCACCTCCGCGCCGCCGTGGACCTCGCGCCGGATGACGCCACCATCCACGGAGAGCTCGGGGTGGCGTACGGCCTCATGGGCAACGTCGAGGCGGCGATCCAGGCGATGGAGACCGCGCTGGAGCTCGACCCCGACGACGCGTGGACCCGCCTGTTGCTCGGCCTCCTCTACGTGGATTGCGGCCGCCTCGAAGAGGCGGCCCAGGAACTGGTCCGCGCCGCCGCGGAGCGCGAGTACGATGCGGAGGCCCACATCGTCGCCGCGCTCGCCGCCGCCGCCGTCGGTTGGGACGATGCCGCGCAGTCCGCCCTCGCGCGCGCCCTCCAGGTGGTGCAGCGGGCCGACCTGCAGCTCCTCGAGGAAGCCGAGGAGCGCGTGGACGCCGGCTCCGACGCCGCCCGGGAGATGCTCCTCGACACGGTGGGGCCCTCCATGCTCCGGGAGCGGCTGGCCCGACCGCTGTGAGCCATGCCGCGGGCCGGCACCATCTGGCTCCGGGCCGTCCTCGCCCTGGCGGCGTGCGCGGTCCTGCTCTGGCTCGCCACGGTCGCGCTGGTGCTGCTCGCGGGCGCGACGCCCAGGATCCGACCCGCCGACGCCATCCTCGTGCTCGGCGCAGCCCAGTACAACGGGCGGCCCTCACCGGTCCTAAGGGCGCGGATCGACCACGCCATCGCGCTCTACCGCCAGGGGCTGGCGCCCCGCATCGTCTTCACCGGCGGCGTCGGCCGGGGCGACACCCTGAGCGAGGGCGAGGTCGCCCGGCGGTACGCGGAAGAGCACGGCGTGCCGCCGGAGGCGATCATGGTCGAGCGCGTCGGCATGACCTCCGCCGAGTCCGTCAGCGCCGCCGCCGCGCTCATGCGCGCCGAAGGCTTGACCACCGCCCTCGTCGTCAGCGACCGGTTCCACATGCTGCGCCTCGAACTGCTGACGCGCCGCGCCGGCCTCCGGCCGTTCCGCGCCCCTACGCCGGACAGCCCCATCGACCGCGTCCCCGGCCAGCGCTGGCGCTACGTGCTGCGCGAGAGCCTGATCTTCCCTGCCGCCGCCTTGATCGGCGGGCGCTGAGGCGCAGGGGCATAGCGTCGTCGCTGATCACGGGCCGTTAGCGGGTTCGACGCGTTTTCCGGTATTGTCAATCTACGGGGCAGGCAAGACGCAGGGAGCGAACGGAGGAGCCGGTGGCAGGTCGGCCGTACATCCTGGGAGAAACGAACTGGAAGAGCGTGTCCGCCACGGACTGGGATCTGGCGATCCTCCCGTGGGGCGCCACCGAGGCACACAACACCCACCTCCCGTACGGCACGGACACGATCCACGCCGAACGGGTGGCCGCCGAGGCCGCCAGGATCGCCTGGGAGGCGGGCGTCCGCGTGATGGTGCTGCCCGCCGTCCCGTTCGGCGTGCAGACGGGCCAGCTCGACATCCCGTTCTGCCTGAACGTGAACCCGAGCACGCAGGCCGCGCTCCTCGCCGATCTCGCCGCCTCGCTGGACGGCCAGGGCGTTCGCAGGCTGGTGATCCTGAACGGCCACGGCGGCAACGACTTCCGCGCCATGGTGCGCGAGCTCCAGCCGCGCCTGCGCCTCTTCATCTGCGTGCTCAACTGGTACGCGTGCGTGGATCCGCGCGCCTACTTCGACGAGCCCGGGGACCACGGCGGCGAACTGGAGACGAGCGTCCTGCTCCACCTGACGCCGGAGCTGGTTCGGCCCCTCTCGGAGGCCGGCCCCGGCCGCGCCCGGCCGTTCCGCGTGGCCGCGCTCCGCGAGGGCTGGGCCTGGGCGCCCCGCCGCTTCGCGCAGGTCACCGATGACACCGGCGTGGGCGATCCCCGCGCCGCGACGGCGGAGAAAGGCGCTGCCTTCTTCAAGGCGGCCACGGAGCGGATCGCGGGCTTCCTGAAGGAGCTCGCGGCCATGGACCCGGACCGCCCCTACGCGGACTGAGCCCGGATCCGGTCCCACCGTGGCGCGGCCCTGTCTCCGTGATCGGCGGTGGCGGATCCCGACCCGTTTTGACATGGCGTTGCTCGGAGTCCTGAGGTACAATTAGACCGACCACGGGGCTGCGCCCCCGGCTCGCGCGGGCGGCGCCACGGCGCCGAAGGCCCGGAACGCCCCGCGCGGGCCGCTCGCGGCCCCCCGCAGCCCCTGGAGACGGGGCGAGGAGTGTGCTCGTGCTACGGATCCCTTTCGAGCGGTACCGGCTGGACAACGGCCTGCGCGTCATCCTTTCGCGCGAGCCGCGGGCGCCCGTCGTGGCGGTGAACCTCTGGTACGGCGTGGGGTCGCGCGATGAGCGTCCGGGCCGGACGGGCTTCGCGCACCTCTTCGAGCACATGATGTTCCAGGGCTCGGCGCACGTGCCGGAGACGGCGCACTTCGCCCTCATCGAGAAAGCGGGCGGCTCGCTCAACGGCTCGACGTGGCTGGACCGCACCAACTACTTCGAGACGCTGCCGGCGCACTACCTCGACCTGGCGTTGTGGCTCGAGTCGGACCGCATGGGCTGGCTGCTGCCGGCGATGACCCAGGCCAAGCTGGACAACCAGCGGGACGTGGTGAAGAACGAGCGGCGCTGGCGCGTGGACAACCAGCCGTACGGCGACTGGGACGAGCGGCTCCAGGCGATGATGTATCCGCCGGAGCACCCGTACCACCACTCGGTGATCGGCTCGATGGAGGACCTGGACGCGGCGAGCCTCGAGGACGTCGAGCAGTTCTTCCGCACGTACTACGCGCCGAACAACGCGGTCCTCACGCTGTGCGGCGACTTCGAGATCGCGCACGCGCTCGAGCGGGTCCGGTACTGGTTCGGCGAGATCCCGCCCGGCCCGCCCGTGCCGCCGATCCCAGGGGTGACGGAGGTGCCTCCCTTCCTCGGGGAGCACGTGCGGGCCGTCGTGGAGCAGGACATCTCGCTGCCCCGCGTCTACATCGGGTTCCGCATCCCGCCCTACGGCACGCCCGGGTACTACCCGGCCGCGGTCACGGCGCACGTTCTTGCGTGGGGGAAGGCCTCACTCCTGTACCGGCGCCTGGTCCGTGAGCTGCGGGTGGCGCAGGACGTGGCGGCGTACGCCTTCCCGTTCGTCGTCGGCGCGGCGATGCTGGTGATCTGGGCCACGGCGCGGCCCGGCGTGACGGCGGATGCGCTGGAGGCGGCGCTCGACCGGGAGCTCGCCGGGTTGCGCGACGTGGACGCCGCAGACGTCGAGCGCGCGATCCACCTCATCGAGGTCCGTCACCTCTCGGATCTCCAGCGCGTGGACGAGCGCGCCGACCTGCTCTCCATGTTCACCATGCTGTTCGACGACCCGGACCGCATCAACACGGAGCTGGACCGCGTGCGGGCGGTGACACCCCAGGCCGTGAGGGAGTTCGCCGAGGCCCGGATCATCGAGGAGAACCGCGCCACGCTCCAGTACGTGCCGCGGGATGGAAGGAGGGGCTCGTGAGCGTGCCGGACCGGACGCAGCCACCCGAGCCGGGGCCGATCCGCCCGTTCGCCTTCCCCCGGCTGGAGCGGCGGCAGCTCGCCAACGGATTCAACGTCATCGCGGCGCGCGCGGGCGACCTGCCGCTGGTCACCGCCTTGCTCGTGGTGGACGCCGGCGCGGCCGCCGACCCCGCGGGCAAGGCGGGGCTCGCCAACCTGACCGCGCTCGCGCTCGAGACCGGAACACGGACGCGCTCCGCCGGGGAGATCGCCTGGGCGTTCGAGCGCCTCGGCGTCGAGTTCGAAGTCGAGACCACGTGGGACGCTTCGTCGTTCGAGATCACGGTGCCCGCCGGGCGGCTCGAGCCCGCGCTCGAGCTGTTCGCCGAGGTCGTCCGTTCGCCCGCCTTCCCGGAGCGCGAGGTGGCGCGCCTGCGGGACGAGCAACTCGCCCACATCCTCCAGCGCCGCAAGGAGCCGCGGGCGCTGGCCAGCGACATGGCCGCCCGCTTCATCTTCGCGCCGGAGGTGCCGTACGCACGGCCGCTCATCGGCACGACCGCCAGCGTCGAGACGCTGACGCGCGACGACGTCGAAGCGTTCTACCGCGCGCGTTATGTGCCCAACGCCTCATCGCTGATCCTCGTTGGCGCCGTTGACATCGACGAGGCCGAGAGGCTCGCGCGTCTCTACTTCGGCGACTGGCCGAGGGGCGTGGCGCCCAGGACCGACTTCGACGTCGTGCGCGCGGTCCACGAGACCACCATCTTCGTCGTGGACCGGCCCGGCTCCGTGCAATCCGAGATCCGCATCGGCGACGTCGGCGTGGAGCGCCATCACCCGGACTACTTCCCGCTCCTGGTGATGAACACCATCCTGGGCGGCGCCTTCACCAGCCGCCTCAACCTCAGCCTCCGGGAGCGCCACGGCTTCACGTACGGCGCCCGGAGCGGCTTCGCTTTCCGCCGCAAACCAGGCCCGTTCATCGTGCAGGTCGCCGTGGCCACGGACGTCACGGCGCGGGCGGTCGAGGAAGCGCTGAAAGAGATCAGGCTGCTCCGGGACATGGGCGCGACGGAGGAAGAGACGGCCGCCGCACGGGACTACCTCGCCGGCATCCTTCCGCTGGAACTCCAGACCACGGAGCAGATCGCCGCACGCATCGCCGACATCGTCGTCTTCGACCTGCCGGACACCTATTTCCAGGACTATCGGGCCCGGCTCGCCACCGTCACGGCGGATGACGTGCTTCGCGTCGCGCGCACCCACCTGCGCAGCGACCGCCTGGCCATCGTCGTGGTTGGCGACGCCGAGCAGATCACCGAGCCGCTGCGCACCCTCGGCGTGGGGCCGGTGGAGGTCCACCGCGTCGAGTGAGGACGAGCCTGGACGCCGGACCCGGCTCACGGCGCCCAGCGCACGGCGGAGCGGCGCGACGACAACGGCGGCCGACGGACCCCCGAACACCCGGACAGCCCAGGAGAATGAACCAGGAACCCCGTGTCCCGCCCCCGCCGGGGCTCGTTTCCCGGCGCCCGGTCTACCGGGGGCGCATCGTGGACCTCTCCGTCGACACCGTCCGCTTCCCGGACGGCTCGACCGGCCAGCTCGAGTTCATCCGGCACTCCGGCGCCGCGGCCGTCCTCCCGGTGCTCGACGACCCGTCCGCGCCCGACCCACGCATCATGCTCGTCCGCCAGTACCGCTACGCGTCCGGCGGCGAACTGCTCGAGGTGCCGGCGGGTCGGCCGGAGCGCCCCGGAGAGGACTGGGAGCTCTGCGCCCGCCGGGAGCTGGAGGAGGAGACCGGCCTCGTCGCCGGCCGCCTCGTCCCGCTCACCACCATCTACACGACGCCCGGCTTCTGCGACGAGCGGATCCACCTGTTCCTCGCCCTCGACCTCAGCGAGGGCAACGCCTCCCTCGACCACGACGAGTTCCTCGAGCCCGTGGTGCTCACCCTGGGGGACGCGCTGGCCCGCATCCGCGCCGGCGAGATCACGGACGCCAAGACTGTCTGCACGCTGCTGTACGCGGCCAGCTTCGCCCTGGGTGGCGCGTGCTGACCCCCCGCGCCCCGGCGAGTGTCCACTTTCTCGCGTCCCCTGTCCACCTTTGTGGACAGGGGGTTTGCGGACGGCCGGGGGCGTCGCTATCATAAGTTTCGGTTCCACTGTGACTTGCGGAGCGGGCACGTGCCCGGACGGCGAGGGGACGCATGGTACGGAACCTGCACCCGAGCCGCCCCACCCGGTGACCCGCGGGCCCGAGCGACGTGGCGGGGCCGGAGGTCACCGCCCTCTTGCCCGATTGGGGGAAGCGATGATCGACGTCATGAGGCGTGCCGCCAAGAGCCAGGTCCGGCCGCGGCCGCAGTCCTTGAAGGAGCTGGATGACAGCAGCCTGGTCGCACAGTTCCTCGCGGGCGAGAAGCGGGCGTTCGGCGAGCTGGTCGAGCGGTATCAGGTCCGACTGTTGAATTTCATTTATCGGACGATCGGGGACCGCGACCGAGCCGAGGACCTGGTGCAGGAGACGTTCGTCCGGGTGTACCGACATCTCCACAGGTTCGACCAGTCGAAGAAGTTCTCGACCTGGGTCTACACGATCGCGAGCAACCTGGCGAAGAACGAGCTGCGGAACCGCTCGCGGAACCCGCTGGTGTTGTTCCAGACGATCAAGAAGAACTGGGAGGCGGACCACCGGCCGCTGGAGTGGGAGGACAACACGTACCGGCCGGATGATCTCTATCGCAAGCGGCATCTGCGGGAGATGGTGGAGCGGGCGGTGGCGCAGTTGCCGGAGCATCACCGGGTCGTGTTCGTCTTGCGCGAGATGGAGGGCAAGACGTACGAGGAGATCTCGGAGATCACCGGCGTGAACCTCGGCACGGTGAAGAGCCGGTTGAACCGGGCCCGGAACAACTTCGCGCAGATCATCGGGCCCATGTTGGATTAGCCGTCCATCCGGGTTGGGGGTGCGCACCCGGCGGGGTGCGGGTGACGGCTCGAAGGGCCGGGAGTGATCCCGGCCCTTTCGCGTCGGGGTAGGGGCGCCGGGGCGGTCGGGGGAACCTCCGTGCGCTGTGGCCAGTAGAACAGACCCGCCGACACGGGAACCGGCTCGGAGCCGGGTAGTAGGACGGAGCGTCGCTGGTCGGCCGCGGCGCGGCTGTGGGTTGGACCCGGAGTCCCGATGACCTGCCAGGAGTTTCTGGCCCGTTATTCCGACTACCTCGACGAAATGCTCGACCCGGTGGAGGCGGCGCGCATGCACCATCACCTGGTCGGGTGCGCGTCGTGTGCGCGGTATGACCGGGTCGTGCGGCGGGGCCTCGAGCTGGTCCGTGAGCTGCCGGTGGTGGAGCCGTCGCCGGACTTCGAGCCGCGGCTCCAGCACCGGCTGTTCCACGTCCGGGACGAGCGGGTGGACGAGCGCGCGTCCGGGGCCAGCGCCGTCGTCGCCCTCGCGATCGCGGGGATGCTCGCCGCGATCGCCTGGAGCCCGCTCCTCCGCGAGGAGCCGTTGACCATCGACCTGCCTGCGATCCAGGCCCGGGCGCCGGGCGGCACCGTGCGTGCCCCGGCGCCCGCCGCGTTCTCGCTCCAGGCCGCGTGGCCGGACCAGCGACGGGCGCGGGAGGCGGAGGATGCAGCCGACGCGCAGCGGTGGTGGTGGGGGGCGCCCATCCCGGAAGCCGGCAGCGGCTGGCCGATGGCCGAGCTGAGCGCCCCGCCGTTCGTGCCTCCTCCGGGTCCGTATTCTCCTCTCATCGTGGACCATCCGGATTACGGCGCCGTGCGTGCACACACGGTCGGCGCCGCGGCGCCCGCCGGAACGCTCGGGCGCGAGTGAGGGCGTCGCCATGCCGGTGCTCGGCCGCGAAGCCCTGAGCCGCGAGCTCGCAGCCGGCCGCCGCGGCGGCGTCTACTTCCTCTTCGGCCAGGACGAGCACAGCAAGGAAGAGGCGGTGGCGGAGCTCCTCGCCGCCCACCTCGACCCGGCCACCCGCGACTTCAACTTCGACCAGCTCCGTGGCACCGAGGTCGATGCGGAAGCCCTCGCTTCCGCCATCGCGACGCCGCCGCTCATGGCGGAGTGGCGGGTGGTGCTGGTCCGCGAGGCGCAGGCGCTGGCCACGTCCGCACGGACGCGCAGCGTGATCGAGGCCGCCCTGGAACGGCCGGTCCCCGGCCTCGCCCTGGTCCTGGTGGCGACGATCCCCGAGCAGAGCAAGGCGCAGTTCTACGACCTGCTCCGCAAGCGCGCGACCGCCGTCGAGTTCCCCGCCGTCTCGCCCCAGGACGCGCCGGGTGTGCTCATCGAACGTGCGGCGGGGCTCGGCTTCGAGCTGGACGGAGAGGCGGCGCGGGAGCTCGCCGCGGCCATCGGCCCCGACATGGGCGTGCTCATGGCCGAGCTGCGCAAGCTCTGCGACTACGCGGACGCGGGCGGCCGCAAACGCATCGGCGTCGAGGACGTCCGCGCGGTGACCGGGCGCATCGAGCGCCAGGACCGGTGGAGGTGGTTCGACCTGGTGGGCAGCCGCCGCTTCGCCGAGGCCCGCGCCACACTGCCCGTACTGCTGGACGGCGGCGAGTCGGGCGTGGGCCTCATCATCGGCCTCGGCACCCAGTTCCTGCGACTCGCGCTGGCCGCCGCGGGCGGCGAGGCCGCGCTCCGGGCCGAGCTGCCGCCGCAGCAGCGCTGGCTGGCTCCGCAGCTCGCGCGGCAGGCCCGGGGCTGGACGCTCCGGCTCCTGGACGCCGCCCTCGAGGACCTTCTGCGGGCGGACCGGCTGCTCAAATCCGCGGGACTCTCGGACCGGCAAGTCCTGGACGAACTGCTCCTGCGCCTTGAGGCGCGGGCCGCCGCACAGGCCGCATGAGGCGACGCACCTCGCCGAGGATCGCCACGCTCCTGCTCGCCGGCGGCCTCGTGGCCGCGCCGGCCGCCGCCCAGCTGCCCTCCCTGGATCGGGCAGAGGAGCTCATCGCCCGGGGCGAGTACGCCGCCGCCCGCGAGATCGTGGAGCGCTGGTGGCGCGAAGAGCCCGCCGCGAGCCCGGACATCCTCCGCACCGGGCGCCCGCGGGCCCTGCTCCTCCGCGCCCGCCTCGCCACCCATGCCGCCGAGGCCGAGCGCGACTACCTCGCCCTCGCCCTCGGCCACCCGTCCTCCCCGGAGGCCGCCGTGGCGCTCCTCCGCCTGGGTCAGGGCCTGCTCGCGTCAGGACAGGCGGAACGGGCGGCGACGTACCTCGAACGCCTGGCCACGGACCACCCCAACAGCCCGGACCGCGCCGTCGGCCTGCTCTGGCTGGCCCGCGCCCGACGGCTCGCGGGCCGCACCGACGCCGCCTGCGAGGCCGCCAATCAGGCCGCCGAGAGCCAGGGCGTCGGCCCGGACCTGGCCGCCCTCATCCGCAGCGAGCAGGTGGCGAGCTGCCGCCGCATCACCGACCCACGGCCCTCCGCCACCCGCCAGACCCCGCCGCCCACACGGACCGCCGCCGACCGGCCCGAGACGAACGCCGGTACCACTCGTACGTTCGCCGCCCAGGCCGGCGCCTTCCGCGAAGAGAGCGGCGCCCAAACCCTCGCGGCGCAGCTCCGCCGCGCCGGGTTCGAACCGCGCCTCGTCCGCCTCCCCGGCAGCTCCCTCATCCACGTCCGCATCGGCCGCTTCGCCACCGCCGCCGAAGCCGACGCCCTCGTCGCCCGCCTCCGCGCCGCCGGGTTCACCGCCCTCGTCGTACGGGACGCCGCTCGCGAAGAGGCGGTCCGGTAGAGACCTCTTCCTGCCGCTGAGACGCCATCGAGGCCGGATCGGATCGCGGTGGGTGCCGCGAAGTGGCGCCGTTGAGACCGAATCCGTCCGCTGACCTCCCCCCGCTTCTTGGGGCACAGGTCCGATTATTGCATCGTTATCCATCCGCTGCGCAGACCTCCGCGGAGCGCCACTCATGGCCCCGACCCTCAAGGTACTCCTCGCCGAGGACGAGCCGCTCAACGCGCTCGCCCTCCGCGCTCAGCTCGAAACCCTCGGCCACCAGGTCATCGGACCCGCGGCCGACGGCAGCGCGGCGGTGGAACTCGCCCGGGAACACCCGGTGGACCTCGCCATCCTCGACATCCGCATGCCCGGGCTCTCGGGCCTCGAGGCCGCGCGCCGCATCTTCGCGGTCCGGCCCGTGCCGATCATCGTGCTGACGGGGTACAGCGACTCGGAAACCATCTCCCACGCGGTGGACGCACCGGTCTTCCACTTCCTCGTCAAGCCCGTCTCCATCGATGACCTGCCACCGGCGATCTCCGTTGCACGCTCGCGCTTCCTGGAGTGGCGCAGCTTCACCGAAGAGGCGCTCACGCTGGAGCGCAAGCTCGAAAACCGGGCGGTGATCGAGCAGGCCAAGCGGGTCCTGATGGCCGTCCGGCACTTCAGCGAGCCGGAGGCGTACCGGCTGCTCCAGCGCGCGAGCCAGAACCGCAACCAGCCCATGGTCGAGGTGGCGCGCGCCGTCTTGATCGCGCAGGGGCTGCCGCCCGACGACCCGGACGAGTGAGCCGCGCCGCGCCCGACGGCCGACAGGTCGTCGAACTGCTCCCCATCGGCGTCGGCAGACGATCGCTCGAGCGGCTTCGAGCAGAGCTCGATCGCCGCCTGGACGTCCGCACGCACATCGCGACGCCGATCGAGCCGCGGCCGGACTGGTACGACGAGGAGCGGTCGCAGTACCGGGCGGACGTGATCCTCGACGCCCTGGTCAACCGCCAGCGGGAGCCGGGCGCGTGGACCCTCGGCGTACTGGACGGCGACCTCTACGTTCCGGGCTTCAACTTCGTCTTCGGCCAGGCCACGGTGCACGGCTGCTGCGCGGTCATCGGCCTCACCCGCCTCCGCCCCGAGTTCAACGGCGAACCGCCCGGCGACCCACGCTTCCACCACCGTCTGCTGACCGAGGCCATTCACGAGCTCGGCCACGTCGCCGGCCTCGGCCACTGCCCGGACCCACGCTGCGCCCTGCACTTCTCCAGCACGATCGCCGACACGGACGCGAAGGGCCCGGACCTGTGTGACCGCTGCCGCCAGGCCGTGCGCCCCGCCGCGAGCTGAGCCCGCGACAGGGCGGCTTCGGAGCCGCGCCGCCGCGTCCCGCTGTGCCGGAGCGCCCGCCGCCTTGTCGGCACTCCCGACGCCGAATACTGTGATGGTCGATGGCCGACTCCCACGCCTCGCCTCGCCAGCTCTACCTCGCCTGGATCGAGGAGCAGATCGAAGAGTACAAGGCCCGCCTGCCGCGGGACGAGCTGCTGCAGCTCGCGGACGAGGCCGTCCGGGCGCTCTTCACGAGCGAGGACGAGCAGTACCCCCTCACGGAGATCCTCCTCCGGGACGCCGTGGACGCCCTGATCGTCCGGCGCCTCGGGCTGCCGAGCTACCGCGCCTGGCTGCGGCGCCGCCGCCGCGGGTCGCCGGGCGATCCCCCTGTGTCATCTTGACACGCAAGGTGCCCTCTGGCGGGTACACCCGGCCGGGAGGCGCGCGGGCCAAGGGAGGGTACAAGTCGTTTCGTGACAATCGTTAAGCAGACAGCGCCGGATCTGGAACGCGCCGTGCCACCTGTCGAGGAGCGCGGTCGTCGCCGACGACGGCCGCGCTGTTGACTGCAGCACGGAGTGGTGCATGGCAGAGCGGGAGATTCCCGAAGTCGGGAACGGCTGCGAGGACCCGCCGGGGATCGTGATCCAGGGTGGTACGGAGCCGCCCCGGCGTCCGGTCATTTCCGCATTCATCTGGGGGGGCAAGGTCCGTCCGGTTCCTGCGCTGCCGTTCGGGCGTTTGAAGCCGTCCCCCGCGTGATCGGAGCGTCCGGCACGGCGCTGGAACGGTGAGGGGCCGCGAGCGCGTCTCGCGGCCTTTTCTTTTCGGGGAGCGGGCGCGGAACGTGCACGGCCGGCCGGTGGGGGCCGGCGAGCTGGGGCCGCTCGTCGTGCGGCGGTGCGGGCGGCGGCGCGCCGGCGCGCGGCTGTGCCGAACGGGGCGGGGAGGGTGTGATGCGGTGGTGTCGGGCGGCTGTGGGCCCGATGGCGCTGGTGCTCGCCGCGGCGGTCGGGTCCTGCTTCAGCACGGTCCATTGGAACTACCGGGCGCGGGCCGCGGGCGAACGGGAGGAGGCGGAGCGGGTCGTGGTGGAGCGGGCCGGCGTCCGCGTCTCCGCGGGGCCGCCGGCCGAGTTCCCGTACGTGATCGAGCGTTCGGGGTGGGCGGTGGAGCGGGGTCGTTACCAGCTCTTCACCCGGATCCGGGTCGAGAACCTGCGGCGGGACGGGGTGGAGGTCCTGTGGTCGGAAGCGCGGATCCGGCTTCCGGACGGCGTGACGGTCGGCCTCGTGGAGGCCGGCGGCATCGAGCGGGAGGCCGGGGAGGGGCAGGGCCCCGCGTCCGCGTCCCCCCAGCGGGTGGAGGCGGGCGGCGCGGTCACGCGGACGCTGATCCCGGAGTCGCTCCGCACCATCGCCGTGGACGAGCCGCTGGTCACGCTGTGCGACGGTTGCGAGTACCGCATCGTGGTTCCCGTCCGCGTGGCAGACCGATCGGAGATCGTGGAGCTGCCGTTCCGGCTCGAGGTGGAGCGGCGGAAGGTGGGCGGGGTGCGGTTCCTGTTCTGGGAGTGAGGCCGGCGTTCGGGCGGCGAGGGCCCGGTTCGGGGCGAGGGCCGCGGCATCGCGGACGGTCGCGGTGGCGGGTGGCGGGCCTGCGGCGGCCACGGAGCCCCGCCCGCGACCGCGCCGGCTCGCGGCCCGCCGATGCCACGGACCAGGGCCTGTCGCCGCCGCTGGTCCGTGGCCATGACCCGGGACCGCACCGGGCGGGCCGGACTCGCGTCCCTCCGGCCGGCTCTCTTGATCCTCATACGCTCCAACCGCAGTTTGATGGGCCCTGAAGCGGCGTGACAGCCCGCAGCGGCGCGCCCCGGAAGCGGGCTCCCGTTCGGCCCGGGTGAACGCACGGGTGCGGCCGTGGCCTTTGGGCGGGTCGGTGCGGACAGGCGGCGGGGTCTCGCCCGAGCACGCCGAGGAGCAGGAATGGCGAGCACGACGCAGGCCGGACAGGTATCGGGGAGGAGCGACGGGGAGCGCAAAGGAGGCCTCGGGGCGACCGGGGGCGGGAGACTGGCCGGTGTCCGTCGGCCCGTGACCACGGCGGCTGGCGGCTCGCCGCGCTGGGTGGATGCGGTGCGGGGGGCGTGGCCGCTGGTGGGCGGGCCGCTGATCATGCTGGCGGCGGTGCTGCTGCTCGAGGTCCGGTTCGCCGCGTCCGATGCGGCACCGGACCTCGGTGCGTTCCTGGTGGTCGTCGCCGCCTACTCCGCTTTCCTGGGCGGGGTGCGCTCGGGTCTGCTCGCCGCCGCCATTCTGGTGGCCTACTACACCTACCGGCTGACCGCGCCGGCGGCGCCCGTGTCGCCGAGCGCCCGGGAGCAGTGGCTCCTCATCGCGGTGGCGGCGCCGCTGGCGGCGCTGGTCTCGGCGCACGTCAAGACGCGGTTCGACCGGCTGCGGGACCGGGACCGGGTGGCGCGGGCGGAGGCGGAGGCGGCGGAGCGCCGCTGGAGGTTCCTGGCGGAGGCGAGCCGCGCGCTGTCCGCGTCGCTCGACCACGAGGTGACCCTCGCGAACCTGGCCGTGTTGACGGTGCCCGATCTCGCGGACTACTGCATGATCCACGTCCGGGGCGAGGACGGCGTGATCCGGCAGGTCGCGGTGGCGCACGCGGATCCGGAGAAGGAGGCGCTGCTCTGGGAGCTGGAGCGGCGGCTGGCGCCGGTCGCGGATGACCCCGCGGGTTACGTCGCGCGGGTGATGCGCGACCAGGCGCCGGCGTTGATCGCGGAGGTGCCGGAGAGGTGGGCTGCGGAGGTCGGCGGCGGTCCGGAGCTGGAGCGGATCGGCGAGGCACTGGACCCGTGCTCCGCGATGGTGGTGCCGCTGGTCTCGCACGGCGAGGTGTTCGGGGCCATCACGCTGGTGAGTTCGGACCCACGGCGGCGGTACGGTCCGGAGGACCTCGAGCTGGCGGAGGAGCTCGCGCGGCGTGCGGCGTTGGCGGTGGAGAACGCCCGCCTGTACGAGGCGGCGTTGGCCGCGAGCAAGGCCAAGTCGGACTTCCTCGCGGTGATGTCGCACGAGCTCAAGACGCCGCTCTCCACCATCGTGGCGTGCACGGACCTGCTGGAAGCGGAGATCGCCGGGCCGCTCACGCAGGACCAACGGGACCAGCTCGGCCACGTGCTCGCGAGCGCGCTGCACCTGCTCCAGCTCATTGACGAGATCCTGAGCTTCTCGCGCATGGAAGCGGGGCGAGAGAAGGTGCGCCTCGAGACGGTGGACCTGGGCGCGCTCGTGGACGATGCGGCGGCGCTGATCCGGCCCGTGGCGCTGGACCGCGGGCTCGGGTTCCGGGTGGAGGGGCTCGCCGAGCCGTGCCTCGCCCGGACGGATCCGCCCAAGGTGAGGCAGATCCTGCTGAACCTGCTGTCCAACGCCGTGAAGTTCACCGAGCGGGGGGAGGTGGTGCTGTCGGTGGCGGTGGAGGGACCGTGGGCGGTGTTCGGCGTCCGGGACACGGGGATCGGCATCCCGCCCGAGCACCAGGAGCGCATCTTCGAAGCGTTCTGGCAGGTCGAGCAGTCGGCCTCCAGGCGCGCCAGCGGGACGGGTCTCGGGTTGAGCGTCACGCGCCGCCTGTGCCGGATGCTGGGGGGCGAGGTCTCCGTCGAGAGCGTGCCGGGGCAGGGCAGCACCTTCACCGTGCGCGTGCCGCTCAACGGCGAGGTGCCCTCGGTGGAAGAGCCGGCCGTGGCCGAGACCGTTCGCGTCTGAGCGGAATGGCGTTCGACGTCGCGGTGGTGGGCGCGGGCCCGGCCGGGCTGGCCGCCGGGTGGGCGCTGGCGGCGGCCGGCGCACGGGTCACACTGTACGAGCGCCGGCGGACGCCCGGCGGGGCAGTGCGCACGGACGAGCTGGACGGCGCGCGTGTGGACCCGGGTGTGCAGCTCCTCGGCTCCTATTACCGGGAGACGTTCCGGCTCGCGGCGGAAGTGGGTGCGTCCGGGTTGCTGGTCCGTTCGCCGGGCAGGGACGCGCTCTGGCGCGGCGGGCGCGCCCACGGCCTGACGTACGGCTCCGTTGCCAGCATGGCGGCTTCCGGCGCGCTGCCCACGGGCCTCAAGCTCCGGCTCGCCGCCCGCTACCTGCCGTTCCTCACTCGCCAGTCCGCGCTGGACGTGAACGACCCGGCGCGCACCGCCGTCGGCCTCGATGACCGCGAGTCCATCGCGGAGTGGGGTCGCCGCGCGCTGGGCGACGACTTCGTCGAACTCCTCGCCTACTCCACCCTCGCGACCTACTACACGGCCCTGCCCGAAGAGACCTCCGCGCCGTTCTACCACGCCCTCGCCCGGGCGGGGATCGACCTCACCGTGCACGCGGTGAGGGGCGGCGTGGGTGAGCTCGCCCGGGCGATCGCGCAGGCCATCGAGGCGCGGGGCGGCCGACTGGTGGCCCCGCAGCAGGTGGATCTGGTGACGGCGCGTGCCGACGGCGTCGAGCTCCGGTTCGAGGGCGGCGACACCGCCCGGCACGACGCGGTCGTCTTGGCCGTGCCCGCCGCGGAGGCGGCGAGGATCGGCGGGCTCGATGAGCAGACCCGCGGCTGGCTCGCCGGGGTGCGGACGCGGCCCACCGCGACCCTCGCGCTCCGGTTGGACCGACCGGCTCCCGGCGACTGGTTCGGCCTCTCGTTCCCGCGGAACACGCCGCCGGGTGAACGGCTGGTGGCCGTGTGCGCGCTCGAGCGAAAGACGCCCGGGCTGGTGCCGGAGGGCGGACTGCTCGTGCTCTACCCGGCGCCCGAGATCGCGCCCCGGGTGGCGGAGCTGGAACCCGGCGCCGTGGCGGACCTCCTGCTCCCGGCCCTGGAGCAGGCGCTGCCGGGCATCGGCGCACGGGTCACGCGCGCACGGGTGTACCGGTTCCCGGACGGGAGCGTCCAGTTCTACCCGGGTTACCTCGAGCACCTACGGAGATTCGACGAGGCACGGCTGCCCGAGCGGCTGGCGCTGGCCGGGGATTACCTCGTCTCACCCACCGTGGAAGGCGCCGTGCGCAGCGGCCTGGCCGCCGCGGCCCGCCTGCTCCGGCGCGCCGCGTGAGGTGACACGGATGACCACCGTCTCCGTGCTCTTGTCGTGGATGCCCTGGCGGTTGCGGTCCCAGAAGATCTGCGCGAAGCCCAGCAGCCCGGTGAACAGCCCGGCCGTGTAGCCGCCGAAACGCTCCAGCGCCAGCCACCAGCCCACCGGCTTGCCGTCCAGGCGGATGACGCGGATGCCCAGCAGCCGCTGGGCCCAGCGTCTGGCCCCGCCACAGCGCCGCCGACGCGGTGAAGTAGAGGCCCAGTCACCCGACGCCGAGCCCCACCTCAGCCACGACGACGGCGAACGCTTGCCGGAACGCCGAGCGCTCGCGCAGCGCTTCGATCTCGCCCTCGAGCGCAGCGTTCGCCTGGCGCAACCGCGCGGTCTGCCGGCGCAACGCGGCGATCTCGTCCGCCGAGAGCTCCGCGCCGAGCCGCGTCCGGAGGGCCGCCGCGGCGGCGCTGTCCCCCGCCTCCGACGCGGCGACGTAGGGGCGGGCGAGCGAGTCCACGGTCGGGGCCGTCGCTGGGGCGGCCACGACGCCGAAGGCCTGACGCAACGCCCGGATGATCTGAGCGTCCTCGCCTCCCTCGGCGCCGCCAGCTCGCCCGGCCCGAGCCCCAGGCCGGCCAGAGAGACGGCCGCGCCTCCGCCGGGCGGCTCGACCCACGCCCCGGACCACGCCTGGTCGTCGTCCTCCCAGAACCCCCAGCCGGCAACGACGGCGGCGAACAGGACCAGCGCCCCGGAGAGCCGCAGCGCTCCCCGCGCCCAGCGTCGCGGCCGGCCCTCGGCCCGCCGCGCGGACACGCGGAACAGCGCGACCGCGGCCACGATGCCGAAGAAGACGCCGCCCGCGTTCGAGAGCAGGGCGACGGCGATGAGATCCAGCAGCATCGCGGCTGCGCGCCGCCACGGAGACGCCAGCGGCAGCCCGAGCAGCTCGGGCGCCACGGCGAGAGAGGCGGGCGTGATGATCTTCCGGGGATCCTGCGGGGATCCTGGGGACCGGCCATTCGGCGGTTCGCTTCCCGGCGCGACCGTCCGACTCCGGCTAGAGCCGCTGGTCCGCCTGCAACACCAGTTCCTGCCGCTCGCCCCTGCGCACCACCCCGAGGCGGACTCCCTGCGGCCGCGACGCGCTCGCCTCCCGCAGCGCCGCGCGCAGCTCGCCGACGCTCCGCACGGGCCGGCCTTCGACCGACACGATCACGTCGCCGGGCTCGAGCCGCGCCCGCGCCGCCGGCGTCGCAGGCGCCACCCGCAGCGTCAGCACCCCTTCCGTCGCGCCGGCGAAGTACTGCGCGAGCCCCGGATTCAGCTCCACGAACTCCGCGCCCGCGACGCCGCGTTCGCCGAGCATGTGGATGAACTGGAGGTCCGGCGGCCGGAGGGCCATGACGCGCCTCAGCCGCTGCGCGTCGGCGAACGGCCTCTCGACAGCGATCGGAGGGTCGGCAGACCAGAAGGCGATGGCCGATTCGGGCTGGAGCGGCGGCGGCGCCGTGCGGAGGCGGCCTTCCATGTCCGCGATCATGACCCGGAGCTGGGCGATGGAGTCGCGCAGCTCCGGCACCGCACGGCCGCGGCGCGCTGCTGCCGCCGGCAGCGCCCTTTGCTCGCGCCGGACCGAGTCCACGGCGAGCCGCAGTTGCTGGATGGCGGACAGCGCCGCGGCGCGGGCGGAGTCGATCAGCTCGAGGGTCAACCACCTCAGCGTGTCCGCCGGGGTGACCCGCTCCAGCGCATAGCGCCCCGGCCTCTCACCGGCGACGACGACGACGCGCCGGTCACGGTCCTGGCGCCGCACGAGCAGCCTGACCGTGTCCCCCGCGTTCAGGGTGAACGGCAGCGCATGGAACACCGCGGCGACGGCCGGCTGGCCGTTGATCTCGAGGACCGCATCGCCGCGGCGCAGGCCGGCCCGGGCCGCGGGCGACCCCGGCTCGACCCGCGTGATCACCACCTGTTCGGAGAGGGCGCCGGGCCCGCCTGTGAAACGGGTCTGGACGCCCACGCCCAGCCAGCCGCCTCCCGGAACCCCGAAGTATCCTTCGGGCGCGGCAACAGCAGGGGGCTGCGGCGGCTGGCGCGATTGCGCCGCGCCCGCGGAGGGAAGCGCGAGCACCACAGACAGGAGCGCCGCGGCTCCGCAGGCCGCCCTACGCAGGCCCACTCCCCTCCGTCGCGTCTGCTCCATGGACCTCGTCACGACCGGTTCCGACTGCCAGCCCGTCAGTACCACGGTTCCGCCGGGTCGAAGGCGATCTGCCGGAGCGTAGACTCGTGCTGCGCCAGCGCGGAGAGGTGATAGCCGTTGATCACCGGGTCGGCCGGCGCCTGCGCCAGCGCGGCCCTCGTGGTGAAGAGGATGCCCTCGAGCGCCACCGCGCGCGTGATGAGGTCGCCGGTCCCGACGGGCTCCGAGAACTCCGCGTACCGGTTCAGCGCGGCGAAGTACGCGGCCCGGGTCTCTTCCAGCAGCCGAGCCACCTCCTCCGCGTCCGCCGCGGTCGCGATCCGCGTCGTGATGGACTCGGCATCGAACGGCTCGTCCTGCGCTGCGCCCCGCACCGCGAACCCGACCACGCCGCCGGCGAGGAACAGCGCGAGCGCCGCGGCGAGGCGGAGCCACACGGAGCCGCTGGCCCGGCGCGGCGCGCGCAGCAGGCCCTCCTCCCGCAGGCACGCCTCGATCGCGGGCCAGATGTCCGGCGGCGGCTCCAGATCCGGCAGGTGTGCGAGCTCGCTGGTCTGCTCGCGGAGTGCATCCAGCTCCGCACGGCACTCTGCACACACCTCCAGGTGCGCCGCCTCCGCTGGCTCGGCGGGCTCATCCACCAAACGTGCGAGCGCTTCGAGACTCAGGTGCTCCATACGCCCTCCTGCACCGCGGGCTCGGATGCCGCCCGCAGCAGCTCCCGCATCCGTGCCCGCGCCTTGAACAACTGACTCTTCGAAGTGCCCGGGTTCACGCCCAACACCTCGCCGATCTCATCATGGGTGTACCCCTCGACGTCGTGCAGCACCAGCACCTGCCGCATCCGTTCCGGCAGCCGTTCCAGCGCGCGCTCGAGCTGGAGGCGCAGCAGCGTCCGCTCGCCGGTCGGGCCGACCGGCAAGGTGACGGGCAGCGGCGCCTCACACTTGGTCCGGCGCAGCCGTGCGCGCCGGCCGTGCAGCGCGCTGTTCACGGCGATCCGGTGCAGCCACGTCGAGAACTTCGAGTCGCCGCGAAACGTCGGCAGCGCGCGGATCGCCCGGACCCACGCCTCCTGGGCCCAGTCCTCGGCCAGGCTGTCGTCGCCTGCGAGCCGGCGGATGGTGGCGTACACGCGCGGCGCGTGTCGGCGGTACAGCGCCCGGATCGCGCTGTCTTCGCCGCGCCGGGCCCGCTCGATCAGTTCCGCTTCGGTCATCGTCCCGTCCCCCTCGTCCGATGCTTCGACGCCGCGCGTGCCGCGGAGGGTTGCCGGGGCCCCGCCCGCCGTGGGGCCGCATCCGCCGACGCCGGGGAAGAGGCATCATGGCGAGCGCTGCGGCCTGCGGCAACTGCGCTGTGCAGCATGGGGAACCGCGTGGTCGGCGTGCGGCCGCCGCCCGTGGCCCGGCGTCTGCCTCGCTCGATGAGCGCGGCGCGCACACGGCTCCGCGGGGACGGTGTTGCGCGCCGGCGTGAGCGCAGTGCTCGCACGGGGGCGCCGGCCGGTGCCGGCGCCCCGCGCGATGGCAGTGGAGGAGGGATCATGTGGCGCCGCATCGAGGCGGAGGGCTGCGCGTGGGAGGCGCGGGTGATCGCCGGCGGCGGAGCCGGGGCTGGCGACACGGCTGGAAACGGGAACGATGTCCTCGAGTTCCGCGCCCTGGACGGGCTCCGTCCGCCGCGGCGCGTCGTCATCCCCGCCGACGGCTTGGCGCAGATGGACGAGCGCGCGCTGCACGCCGCCTTCCGCCAGGCCCGCCCCATCGGCGGCGACCACTACGGCCGGCCCGGCAAGCGGATGAGCGACGCGGGGGCGCCGTGACGGCGGAGCCGGGCGTTTCCCCGGCGCCGGTGCGTCCGCTGTTGACCGGCGCGGCGGTGGCGGGGCCGGCGGCGCCGCCGGCCGCAGTGACGGCTCGCCCCTGTACCGATCCGCCCCGCAGCCGCATCTTGCCCCCGCGCCGCGTGTGTCGGCGCTGTGGTTGACCCCGGAGGAGAGTCCAGGACGACGATGTCGATCCCCGTGTCTTCCCCCGGCGCGGCGTACCTCGAGTGCACCCGCTGCGGGCGGACCTACGAGACCGAACGGCTCTGGCGCGTCTCGCCGTGCTGCTCCCTGCCGCTCTACGCGCGCTATGACCTGGACCGCCTGCGCCCGCTCTTCCGCCCGGCCGACCTGCGGGGCCGGCGGGCGGACATCTGGCGCTACGCGGAGGTGCTCCCGGTCCGCCGGCCGGACCGCCGCCTCACGCTGGGCGAGGGGTTCACGCCGCTGCTCGGGGCGCCGCGGCTCGCGGACGCGCTCGGCCTCGAGCGGCTGTGGATCAAGGACGAGGGCCGGAACCCCACCGGCAGCTTCAAGGCGCGCGGCCTCGCCGTGGCGGTCGCCCGGGCGTGGGAGCTGGGCGCGCGCGACGTCGCCATTCCCTCCGCCGGCAACGCCGGCTCCGCCGCCGCCGCCTACGCCGCCGCCGCGGGGCTCGCCGCGCACGTCGTCGTCCCGAGGGACACGCCGCGCGCCATCGTCGAGGAGATCGCCGGCCTGGGCGCCGAGCTCGAGCTGGTGGACGGGCTGATCACCGACGCGGCGGCGCGGGTGGCCGCGGGCGTGACCGAACACGGCTGGTTCGACCTCTCCACGTTGAAGGAGCCGTACCGGGTCGAGGGCAAGAAGACCATGGGCTACGAGCTGTTCGAGCAGCTCGGCGGGCGGCTCCCGGACGTCATCGTCTATCCCACTGGCGGCGGCACGGGGCTCGTCGGCATGTGGAAGGCGTTCGACGAGATGGAGCGGCTGGGCTGGATCGGCCCCGAGCGACCGCGCATGATCGCGGTACAGGCGGCGGGGTGCGCGCCGATCGTGCGCGCGTGGGAGGCAGGCGCGGAGACCGCGGAGCCGTGGCAGAACGCGGCAACGTACGCGTCCGGGCTCCGCGTGCCCCGCGCCATCGGGGACTTCCTCATCCTGCGCGCCATCCGCGCGTCCCGCGGCGCCGCGATCGCGGTCGGCGACGACGCGATCCGCGCCGCGGCACGGCTCGTCGGCCGGACCACGGGCGTCTACGTCGCACCCGAGGGCGCGGCCACCGCCGCCGCCATCCCCCATCTGCTCCGGCGCGGTCTGCTCAGGCCGGACGAAGAGGTCGTGCTGTTCAACACCGGCAGCGGGGTCAAGTACACGGGGGCGTAGCACAGGGGCCGTGAGGGCGCGGAGCCGACATCGACCGCCGCGCCCCATCGCGCTGTGCCGAAGAAGGGCCGGGCACGTACCGTGCATGGCGCAGCATGCGCATGCGACGGGCGTTCCATCGGCTCGGTCTCTCTTCCCGCGGACGCTGGGCTGCGGCCCTGCTCGGCGGCTCGGCCGCAGCGGTCGTGCTGCTGTTCGCGCCCTGGCGCGAAGGGCCCGCGCAGCTCGAGCTGGTCGCTCTGACTCCGGACGGATCGTTCGCGTCCTCCGTCGCCATCCCCGCGTCCTGGGCGGACACGCTGTACGCCGCTCCGGGGATCGCCGCCCGGGTGCCGCTGATCCTGGGCGTGCGCAACACCGGCGGCGAGCCCGCGCGGCCCCAGCGGGTCGAGATCAGCGCGCCGTCGCGCATCCACCTCACTCGGCCTGACGGCCGCCCGCTCCAGGGCTACACCGTCGCCGGCAGCCCGCTCATCCGCTACGAGCTCTCCGGCGGCTTCCCGGTCATCCGGCCCGGACGCATGCCCACGCTCCTGCCCGCACTGGACACCCTCTGGCTCGAGCTCGTCGTCCCCTCCTTCTACTGCATGACGCTCTCGGACTCGGTGCCCGAGTTCGTGCCGGCGCCGCGCCCCGATCCGGTGGCGGTCTCGCGCGTCCAGATCTTCTACTCCTTCGAGGGCGACGAGCTGAAGGGCCGCCAGACCGGACTCCTCACGGTGCAGCTCGACCCGGCGCTCATCGCCGCGGAGACGCCGGAGCCGCCGCCGGTGTTCCCCGTCGAGATGCGAGAGCCGGGGCTGCCGCTGCCCGCCTTCGAGTGGTTGCAGTACGAGGGCAGCCGCCACGGCTTCTGCGGCGAGCCGGAAGAGCCCCTCGAACTCTTCACCACGGTGTGGACCACGCCGTCCGGCGGGCGGTTCTTCGTGCTCTACTACGGCGGCGCGCCGCGCAAGTACCTCTTCGACCTGGACAGGGACAGCATCATCGAGCTCGAGATGTGGGATCCCGATGCCGACGGCCGGTTCGAGGCCCGCCGCGCGGCGCGGCTCGCCATTCCGCCGTTCCTGCTGCCGCGGCGCGAGCCCGTGCCGCAGTACAATGTCCTCGCGCTCGCCGAGCTCGAGCCGGACAGCCTCGCACAGCTCGACCGCTTCCGCGGCGCCACCACCTACGAGGTGAAGGCGCCGAAGCAGGAGAGGACGGCATCCGGCCGGTTCCGGCCCATGGCGGTGGGCCGGGACCGGGACGAAGACGACAAGTCCCCGCGCTACACCGTCACGTGGGGCCGCACGTACGCCGCGGCCGACGCGGCCCGTGTGACCGCCCCGTCTGCCCCGCGCATCACGCGTGGCGCGCCTTCCGGCCGCGAGACCGCGCAGGCCGCGCCTCCACCGCGCGGGCGCGCGACCGAGCCCGGCACGCCGCCGCTACACGCGGAGCGTGAGCGCGCGGCGCCGGACACGGATGAGCGCGTCGCCCGGGATCGCACGCAGGATGCGGAACGCGCAGAAGCCGACGCGGACGTCGCGGAGCGCCCGGGCGCGGCGCAGATCCCGCCCGGGCGCAGGTTCCGGGAGGCCCGCAAGCCCATCCGCCTGCTCGGCCGGCCCGCGGAGCCGGACGCCGGGCCGCCGTAGCCACACGATCGCCGCGCACGCCGTCCACACCCGCTCAGCGCTTCCGATACGGGAACAGTTGTTGCTCTCCATCGCTCCCCGGGCGGCGGCCCACACGCCCCGCCGTCGCAGTCGTCCACCGCATCACGCGAGACGGAGATGACCAAGAAGCAGCGGGCACACCTGGAGAAGCGGCTGTTGCGCGAGCGCGAGCGTGCACTCAAGGTGCTCGCCCGCTTCAATGAGGACACGATCGAGGCGCGCACGGGCGGCGACGGCGACCTCACGTTCTACCCGCTGCACCTCGCGGACGAGGGGACGGACACGATCGAGCAGGAGAAGGGCTTCCTCCTGGCGAGCAAGGAGGGCCGGCTCGTCTACTGGATCGACGACGCGCTCCGCACGCTCTACCGCGAGCCCGAGCGCTTCGGCAAGTGCATTGATTGCGGCCGCGAGATCTCCTTCGAGCGGCTGGACATCGTACCTTGGGCGCGGCTGTGCATCGACTGCCAGCGCATCCAGGAGGAGCGCTTCGGCCTCGAGGAAGCCGCCTGACGACGACGCCCGGCCGCCGCTCCCGGCGCCCGGGCGTCCCGACCCCACTCCCCGCCCGGCGACCCAACGGGCGCCGCAATGGTTGACGCCTCCCGCCTCCAGACTCTAGGTTCCGACGGAAACGCTCCAGGCCCGTGATGATCCTGGCTTCCGTATCCCTCGGCTTCGCCCTCCTGGTGGCAGCGGCGGTGGTCGTGCACTACCGGCGTCGCGCCGCGTCTTCCGAGCCCGAACCCATCCTGACGGACGAGATGATCCGCCAGATCGAACGGGAGGGCTGGCTTCACCTCGACGACGGCGAGCCGCTCGACCTGGACGAGATCCGCCAGCAGGAGGAGCAGTTCTGGGAGGAATCGTGGGACGAACCCGACGAGTGGTGATGCTCTCTCGTGCGGCGGCCCTCGCCGCGGCGTGCATCGGCGTGGCCGCCCTGCCGAACACGACCCTCGCACAGACGCCCGCCGGCACGCCGGCGTACGATTACCTGATCCGCGGCGGCACCGTCGTGGACGGCACCGGCGCGCCCGCGTTCACCGCCGACGTCGCGGTTCGCGGCGACCGAATCGTCCGCGTCTCGCGTGAGCCGATCCCGCCCGAACAGGCGCGCACGGTCCTGAACGCGCGCGGGCTCGTCGTCGCACCCGGCTTCATCGACACGCACGCGCACGTCGAAGCGCTGCCGGCCCGACCGCTCGCCGAGAACTACCTGCGCCAGGGCGTCACGACCGTCGTATACGCACCCGACGGCGGAATGCCGTGGCCGTTCGGCGAGTACATCGCGCGCCTGCGCGAGCGCGGCCACGCGCCGAACATCGTGCTCTTCGCGGGCTTCAACACCGCCCGCAGCCACGTCATGGGCAGCGCGAACCGCGCGCCCACGCCCGAGGAACTCGAGCGCATGAAGGCCATGGTCGAGGAGGCCATGCGCGAGGGCGCGATCGGCATCTCGACCGGCCTGCGCTACGTCCCCGGCACGTACGCGACCACGGAGGAGGTGATCGAGGTCGCGCGCGTCGCCGCCCGTTACGGCGGGATCTACTCCTCGCACATCCGGGATGAGGGCGAGGGCGTGATCGAGGCGGTGGCGGAGGTGATCCGGATCGCGCGCGAGACCGGCATGCCCGCCCAGGTCTCGCACCACAAGCTCATGGGCCAGCCCCAGTGGGGCCAGAGCGTGCGCACCCTCGCCATGATCGACTCGGCCCGCGCCGAGGGGCTCGACATCACCATCGACGCCTACCCGTACACCGCCACGTCCACCGGCACGGCCGTGCTCTTCCCCTCGTGGGCGCTCGCCGGCGGCCGCGACTCGCTCCGTGCACGGCTCGAGGATCCGGCGACGCGTGCACGCATCGTGGAGGGCATCAAGCGCACCATCCTCGAGGAGCGCGGCGGCGGCGACCTCTCCCGCATCCAGCTCGCCGCCGTGTCGTTCAACCGCGCGTGGGAAGGGAAGACGTTCGCGGACATCGCGCGCGAGCGCGGCCGCGAGCCGGACCTGGACTTCGCCGCGGAACTCGCCATCGAGATCCAGCTCCAGGGCGGCGCGAGCGGCGTGTGGCACGTGGTGGATGAAGAGGACGTGCGGCGCATCCTGCGCCACCCGTGGACCATGATCTCCTCCGATGGCGAGCTCTCGGCGCTCGGCCACGGGCACCCGCACCCCCGCGGCTACGGCGCCTTCGCCCGCGTGCTCGGCCACTACGTGCGCGAGGAGGGCGTGCTGACGCTCGAGGAGGCGGTGCGCAAGATGACCTCGCTGCCCGCCTGGCGGATCGGCCAGCCGGAGCGCGGCAGGATCGCGGAAGGGATGTACGCCGACATCGTGGTGTTCGACCCGGCGCGGATCCGGGATCGCGCCACGTTCGCCGACCCGCACCAGTTCGCGGTCGGCGTGGAGCACGTGCTGGTCAACGGCGTGCCCGTCATCGTCGGCGCGTCGCTCACCGGCGAGAAGCCCGGGCGGGTGCTGACCCGGGGCGGCGGTTCTCACACGCCCCGGAAATCGGTCTCGATGACCTCCATGCCGCTGGCCGTCCTCACCAGCCGGTAGTCCCCGAACAGCTCGGGAGCTTCGGCCTGGAAGACCTTGAGCAGCGCGATGGCGAGCCGGCGGATCTCCGCCTCCGCGCCCTCGGCGCCCCGCAGCTCCAGCACGTGACGCCACGCCCGCGCGTTCCCCGTCACCACGATCTTCGTCTCCACCGAGTTGGGCAGCACGCTGCGCGCCGCCTGCCGCGCCCGCTTGCGCCGCTGCGTGGCCGACGGCTCGTCCTTCACCTGCTCCTCGATCCGCGCGAGCAGCGCACGGTACTCCTCCAGCGAGCGCTCGCAGCTCCGTCGCCAGATCTCGAACGCCTCCGTCCCTTCCTCGATCTCCGGCGGCAGCACGAAGCCCACCTCCGACTCGTCCACGTACCGCTGGCTGAGCTGCGAGAACGAGAGGTGGCGGTGCCGCACGAGCTCGTGCGTGAGGGAGCGGCTCACGCCCTCGATGAGAACGGTCCAGACCGCGTGCTCGATCACGCTGCCGTGGCGCACCTTCAGGATGTTGGCCAGGTACTCGCGGTTCGACGTGCGCCCCTGGATCAGCTTGTGGCCGCCCTCGAACCCCGCATCGGGCCCGAAGCTGAGGTAACAGATGCGACCCGCGAACTCGGCCACGGCCTGCGCCGGCACATCCGTGTCGCTCTTCCAGTTGATGTGCGGCGCGCCCAGGAACTGCTGGCGCGCGATGACCGTGACCTTCGGCTCGCGGAAGATCTGCATCGTGGACTCTCCAGCGCCTTCGTTGTTGGGTGGAACGGGGAACGCCGCGCGTCGTGGTCGAGGGCCGCGGCGCCGGCCGGCCAAGGTACGCCGCCGCGCCCCCGACCGACAAGGCCGGACCGCCGGGCGCCGCGGCTGGGCACACCGGGCGAGGCGAGCGGCGGCGCACGGCTTGCGGGTCGACCCACGCGCCGCCAAGATGGACGGCCCACGGACCAGCAACGACCACGGCAGAGCACGGATGACCGAACCCACGGTACGCTTCCAGCCCACGCCCAACCCCAACGCCGGCAAGTTCGCCACAGACCGGACCGTCGTGCAGAGCGGGTCCAGGTCCTACTTCTCCGCGGAACAGGCGGCCGGCGACCCCGTCGCGGAGGCGCTGTTCGCCATCCCCGGCGTGGCCAGCGTCTTCATGGTCGCGGACTTCATCACCGTCACCAAGACGCCGCAGGCGCGATGGGAGGATCTCGCGCCCCGCGTCGAGCAGGTCATCCGCGAGACGCTGCGGTGACCGGCGCCGCCCTCACCACGCCCCCTCCACGGCGCGGGGCCGCGCCACGGACGAGGAGCGAATGAGTACGCACGCGTCGGACGGCGCGCTCTACGCCTCGCGCCGCGCCCGCGTGCTGGACGCGCTGGCGCCCGACGGGGTGATGATCCTGCCCGCAGCGCCCGAGCTGCGCCTCGGCCGCGACCTGGAGCTGCGCTATCAGCCCGACCCGGACCTCTACTACCTCACCGGATACACGGAGCCGGAAGCCGTCGCCGTCCTCGCGCCGTTCCGGTCCGAGGCGCCGTTCACCCTCTTCGTGCGGCCCCGGGACCCGGAACGAGAGCTGTGGACCGGACCCCGCGGCGGCACCGAGGCGGCGCTCGCCGTGTTCGGCGCGGACGAGGCGTACCCGATCGGCGAGCTGCCCGAGCGCCTGCCCGCCATCATCGCAGAGGCGAGCACCGTCTACTTCCGCCTCGGCACCGGCCGCGACGACGTCGAATCCCTCGTGCGCACGTGCCTGATCCGCGCCCAGCGCGGCCGTCAGCGCGAGGGGCGCGGCCCGCGCACCCTCGTCGACCCGGGAGCCATCCTGGACGACATGCGGCTCATCAAGGACGCCCACGAGATCGCGCTGCTCAGGGACGCGGCGCGCATCACCGCCGAGGCGTTCCGGGAGGCGGCACCGCGGATCCGGGCGGGCGCGGGCGAGTGGGAGATCGAGGCCGCCCTGGACGCCGCCTTCCGCAAGCGCGGCGCCTCCGGACCCGCGTTCCCGACCATCGTCGCCGCGGGCGCCAACGCCACCGTGCTGCACTACACGGACAACACCGCCACCCTCGAGGCAGGCCAGCTCCTCCTGATCGACGCCGGCGCCCGCTACCGCATGTACTGCGGCGATGTCAGCCGCACCTTCCCGGTCTCCGGCGCGTTCTCACCGGAGCAGCGCGATGTGTACGACGTCGTGCTCGCCGCGCACGACGCCGCCATCGCGCAGGTCAGGCCCGGCAGCACCATCGAGCAGGTGCACGAGGCGGCGCTCCGCACCGCGCTCGCGGCGCTCGTCGACCTGGGCGTGTTCCGGGGGACCGTGGACGAGTTGCTGGAGAAGAAGGAAGAGTACCGCGCGTTCCTGCCGCACCGGACGTCGCACTGGCTGGGACTGGACGTGCACGACGTCGGCGACTACGAGACGGCCGGCCAGCACCGCCGCCTCGTGCCCGGAATGGTCCTCACCGTCGAGCCCGGGATCTATTTCCCCGCGAGCCACGACGCCGTCCCCGCCACGCTCCGGGGGACCGGCATCCGTATCGAGGACGACGTCCTCGTCACGCCCTCCGGGCACGAGGTGCTGACCGCGGCGCTGCCGGCCGCCGCAGAAGAGATGGAAGCGATGGTGCGCGGGTGAGGCCGCGGTGCGAGCCGCCGCTGGCCGCTCAGGCCGCCACCGCCTGCGCCAGGGCGGGCTTCGAGGCCGCGTACCGGCGCACCAGCGCCGCCGCCCGGCGGTTCACGCCCCGCTCCGTCACCGGCCGCCCGTCCCGCCACTGCTCGTAGTGCACCACCTCGTGCGCCAGGTCGTGCAGCACCTTCGCCAGCGCCGCGGAGCGCCCGTAGCCGTAGACCGTCTCCATCACGCGCATCGCGCCGGCGCCGAGGTAGATCCGGACCACGTCGGCCGGCGAGTGGTCCGCCGGCGGGATCACGAACACCGCCCACCCCGCCGGCCCGTCGTGACCCATCACCGTCGCCTGCGGCACCACCGTCACCAGCACCGGGTGGCGGAAGTCCACCTCCCGCCTCAGCCACCGCGCGAACGCCTTGAGCTCCGCCCGCGCATCCTCGGGCACGCCGGGGTAGAACCGCAGCCGGAACCCGGGCAGGCCGGTCCGGATGATCCGCGGCTCCCGTGCCCGATGGGGCGGGCCGTGGGCGTACAGGAAGTCTAACTTCTTGTCATACAGCACGTTGCACCTCCACTGCCGGCATCGGCAATCCCCGGGCCGTCCCGCCGCCAGGACCGCCGCGTGCCGCAGCGCGTCCCGGCCCGCCGGGGCCGGCCCTGCCGCCCACTGGTACACGCCCTCCCTCGACGGAAGTTCCTGAACAGTGTTATGTTCCTGAACACCGTTCGGCAGCGCGGGGCATGGGCACTGGCGAACGCCGCCAGCGGCGGCGCGGAGCGCTCCGGGCCCGGATCGTCGAGGCGCCCTCGGGATCCTCGAGGCAGAGGGGCCCGATGCGCTCTCCAGCCGCTCCAGCGCCGAGCGGATCGACGACTTGCCGGCGACCGTCTACCTCTACGTCCGCGGCGAGGAGGCGTTGCTCCGGGAGCTCGCCGCGGTAGGGGACCGTCCGCCGCCAGCCGCAGGCGGCCTCGCCGCTGACGATTGGACCGGCGTTCGTCCGGGGACCCGCTGGCGCGCCGGGAGGCTGGGCCCCATATTGGCCCCCGGCGACCGTCAACCGGTCCCGGCGATCCGCCGCGGGCGGAGCCGGGCCGCCCGTCGGAGGCGGGCAGGGCGCGCAGACGCCCCACCCGTCACCTGCGATGCGAACGTGCAGGCCCCTCCTGGCCGATCGGCCGGGAGGGGCCTCGACATTCTGGTAGAGGGACCATGATCCAGGAGGAAAGGCCGGGGTGGCTCCGCCACGCGCGCGAGCGCCTCGCCGCGCTACGGCCACACGATGCCCTGCACCGTCTCGCGGACACGGCGCACGGCCTGTTCAAACGCGGCCGTGCGGACGGAGCGCGGTCCACGCCGGAGACAGCGGCACCGCCCCATGAGGACGGGAGAGTCGCGGGAGGTGCGCAGCCGGACCGGAAGACGCTGGAGACGATCGAGCTGCGGGACGAGCTGCTCGCCGTCGTCTCCCACGACCTCCGCAATCCGCTGAGCACCATCTCGCTGTGCACGACGATCATCGCGGACATGCTGCCGCGGCCCGCCCGGACGCGCGAGGTCATGCGGCGGCTTGAGGTGATCCGCCGCTCCGTGGACCAGATGGAGCGGCTCATCCAGGACCTGCTCGACGCCGCACGGGCCGACGCTGGTCGGCTCACCCTGGAGCCACACGAGTTCCCGCTGGGTCCGCTCCTCGCGGAGGCGGTCCTCACCCTCCGTCCGCTCGCCGCGGAGAAGGCGCAACGGTTGGCGGTCGTGGTGGCCGACGGCGTGCCGCCCGTCCGGGCGGACCGCCAGCGCACGTTGCAGGTGGTTTCCAACCTCGTCGGCAACGCGATCAAGTTCACCCCGCCCGGCGGCAGGATCACGGTTCGCGCCCGGCGCGAGGGGCGGGAGGTGGTGGTGTGCGTCGAGGACAGCGGCGCCGGCATCGCGTCCGAGGACCTGCCCCACGTGTTCGAGCGCTTCTGGCAGGCGAAGAACGAGCGCCGCAGGGGCGCCGGCCTCGGTCTCGCCATCGCCCGGAGCATCGTGGAGGCGCAGGGTGGGCGGATCTGGGTGGAGAGCCGACCCGGCCACGGCTCCCGGTTCTCCTTCACCCTGCCCCTCGCGCGACCCAGGACCGGCATCGGCATTGACGCGCCGCGCGGCTCCGCTTAGGATTGCGATGTTCCATTGACGGAGTACCGGCGGACGGATTTGTTCGGCCGCTTGCCACCGCCGGGCGGTGCGCTCCCCCACCGGGGCGCCGGACCGCCGAACCAAAGGTCTAAAGTGCCGGGTAGCCAAACACTGTCGATCCGTTGACTGGCGGCCCCGCACGAGTACGCAGCGGGGCTTTTTCTTTGTCGCGCTGAACGCCCGATGCGCCACAGCCCCTACCTCGAGATCTTGAAGCAGCGCGTCCTCGTGTACGACGGCGCGATGGGCACGAACATCCAGGCGCTGGGCCTCTCCGCTGCAGACTTCGGAGGCCCGGGTCTCGAGGGCTGCAACGACCACCTCGTCTTCTCGCGGCCCGATGCGGTGGAACACATCCACGCCTCGTTCCTCGAGGTGGGGTGCGATGTCGTCGAGACGAACACGTTCCGCTCGAACCGCCTCACGCTCCGCGAGTACGGGCTCCAGGACCGCGTCGTCGAGCTGAACCGGGCCGCTGCCGCTCTCGCCCGCCGCGTCGCCGACCGGTTCTCGACGCCCGAGCGGCCGCGCTTCGTGGCCGGAAGCATCGGGCCCAGCGGCTTTCTCCCCAGCACGTCCGACCCCACGCTCGGCGACATCACGTACGACGAGCTGGCGGACGTGTTCGCCGAGCAGGCGCGGGGGCTCGTCGAGGGCGGCGTGGACGTCCTGCTCATCGAGACGAGCCAGGACATCCTCGAGGTCAAGGCGCAGATCGCGGGCATCCGGCGCTACTTCCGCGAGGCGGGCGTGTGGCGGCCCGTGCAGGTCCAGGTCACGCTGGATGTCACCGGCCGCATGCTGCTCGGCACGGACATCGGCGCGGCCATGGTCACCATCGAGGCGCTCCGTGCCGACGTCATCGGGCTCAACTGTTCGACGGGCCCGGAGCACATGCGCCAGCCCGTGCGCTTCCTGTGCGAGAAGTCCCGGCTGCCCATCAGCGTGATCCCCAACGCGGGCATCCCGCACAACGAGGGAGGCAAGGCGGTCTACCCGCTCACGCCGGACGAGCTCGCCGCGGCGCACGAGGAGTTCGTCACGCGCCTCGGCGTGGCCATCGTCGGCGGCTGCTGCGGCACCACGCCCGAACACCTGCGCGCGGTCGTGGAGCGCGTGTGGGGCAGGCCGGTCCGGCCGCGCAGCGTCCCGCGGGTGCCGCGGGTCTCCAGCGCGATGAAGGCGACGTCGCTCGTGCAGGACCCGGCGCCGACCCTCGTCGGCGAACGCGTCAACGCCCAGGGCTCCCGCAAGGTCAAGCGGCTGTTGCTGGCGGAAGACTACGACGGCGTGCTCCAGGTCGCCCGCGAGCAGGTCGAGGGCAACGCGCACCTGCTCGACGTGTGCGTCGCGCTCACCGAGCGGCAGGACGAGGCCGAGCAGATGCGTCGGCTGGTCAAGCTGCTCGCTCAGGGCGTGGACGCGCCGCTGATGTTCGACACCACCGAGGTCGAGGTCGTGGCGGCCGCGCTCAAGCAGTACCCGGGCCGCGGCATCGTCAACTCGATCAACCTCGAGAACGGGCGCGCGCGCATCGACGCGGTGCTGCCCCACGTGGTCGAGCACGGCGCCGCCGTCGTCGCGCTCACCATCGACGAGCAGGGGATGGCCAAGACGGCGGAGCGCAAGCTCGAGGTCGCCCGCCGCATCTACGACATCGCCACGAAGGAGTACGGGCTCGAGCCCGACGCGCTGATCTTCGACGCGCTCACGTTCACGCTGGCGACGGGCGAGGCCGAGTACCGGCGGTCGGCGGTGGAGACGATCGAGGGGATCCGGCTCATCAAGCGGGAGCTGCCCGGCGTGCTCACCATCCTGGGCGTCTCCAACGTGTCGTTCGGGCTCGCGCCCCACGCGCGTGCGGTGCTCAACTCGGTGTTCCTGCACCGGTGCGTCGAGGCGGGACTGGATCTCGCGATCGTGAACCCTGCGCACGTGATCCCATACGCCGAGATCGCGCCGGAGGAGCGCGAGCTCGCGGACGACCTGATCTTCGACCGCCGCGAGGACGCGCTGGCGCGCTTCATCGCGTACTACGAGACGCACCGGGCGCCTGAGGTCGAGGTCGCCGACCCGACGGCGGACATGACGCCCGAGGAGGCGATCCGCTGGAAGATCGTCCACCGCCAGAAGGACGGGATCGAGGAACTGGTGGATCGGGCGGTGGCGGCGCGTGCTCGACGCGCGCCGGGGGCCGCTTCGCGGTGCTCCGGCCCTTCGGGCCTGGGCTCCGATCCGTCGGCCCCGGGCCCCGCTCGGCTGGATGCTGGCGCGTGGCCTGGCGCGGCGGAGCCCGGCGGCGGAGCGGCGGAACCCCTCCGCGTCGCCTCCACGCACGACGCCGCCGTCTGGGTCCTGAACAACGTCCTGCTCCCGGCCATGAAGGAGGTCGGCGACAGGTTCGGCGCCGGCGAGCTGATCCTGCCGTTCGTGCTCCAGAGCGCGGAGGTCATGAAGCGCGCCGTCGCGCGGCTGGAGACGTACCTCGACAAGGTCGAGGGGCAGAGCAAGGGCCGGGTCGTGCTGGCCACCGTGTTCGGCGACGTGCACGACATCGGCAAGAACCTCGTGCACACCATCCTGGCCAACAACGGCTACACCGTCTACGACCTGGGCAAGCAGGTCCCGATCAACGTCATCATCGAGAAGGCCCAGGAGGTGAACGCGGACGCCATTGGCCTCTCCGCGCTCCTCGTCTCGACGTCCAAGCAGATGCCGCTGTGCGTGCAGGAGTTACACGCGCGCGGCCTCCGGTTCCCCGTGCTGTGTGGCGGCGCGGCGATCAACCCGTCGTTCGTCCGGGCCGCCGCGTTCGTGGACGAGGCGAAGACCGAGCTGTACGCCCCCGGCGTCTTCTACTGCAAGGACGCGTTCGAGGGGCTCGCCGTGGTGGAGGCGCTCGTGGACCCGGAACGGCGCGAGGCGTTCATTGCCCAGCGTCGCCAGGAGATCCTCGAGGGCGTGGCGCGCCGCGCCGAGCTGGTGGAGAAGGCGCGGGCGGCGCGCCCCGCGCGCACCGGGAGCGGGCCACGTCGCGACATCGAGATCCCCACGCCTGCGTTCTGGGGCACCAAGGTGCTCGAACGGCTCCCGCCCGCCGAGCTGTACCGCTACATCGACCTCAACACGCTGTACCGGCTGCACTGGGGCGCGAAGAACGCGAAAGGCGAGCAGTGGGAGCGGCTCGTGCGCGAGGAGTTCGAGCCGCGGCTCGAGCGCTACCGCAAGGAGGTTCAGGCCAGCGGCCTGCTCCAGGTGCGGGCGGCGTACGGCTTCTTCCCGGCCGCGGCCGAGGGAGATGACCTGGTCGTCTTCGACCCCGAGGACCACACGACCGAGATCGCGCGCTTCCGGTTCCCGCGGCAGCGGGACCGCGACCGCCTCTGCCTCGCCGACTACTTCGCGCCGACGAACGGCACGCGGCCGGTGGACGTGGTCGGCTTCCAGGTCGTCACCGTGGGCGATCGGCTGCTCGAGCGCGCCAACGCGCTCATGAAGGGCGGCGACTACAGCGAGGGTTACTACCTGCACGGCTTCGGCGTGCGCCTGGCCGAGGCGGCCGCGGAGTACGTGCACCGGCTGATGCGCCGCGAGCTCGGCATCCCGATGAACCGCGGGCTGCGCTACTCGTGGGGCTACCCCGCATGCCCGGACCACCGCCAGCACGAGATCCTGTTCCGCCTGCTGCCCGCCCGTGAGCGGCTGGGAATGGACCTGACGGAGGCAGGGGCGCTGGTGCCCGAGCTGTCCACGGCGGCGATCGTGGTGCACCACCCGGAGGCGAAGTACTTCAGCGCGGCGTGAGTCGCTGCCACGCCCTGGGCCGAGCAGTGAACGCGAATGACCCTGTACGACCTCCTCACCGATGACCGCCCGCACCTCTTCGATGGTGCGATGGGCACGATGCTCTACCAGAAGGGCATCTTCATCAACCGTTGCTACGACGAACTCAACCTGCGCGAGCCGGAGCTGGTGAGCGACGTGCACCGCTCGTACGTGAAGGCGGGGGCGGAGCTGATCGAAACCAACACGTTCGGCGCGAACCGGTTCAAGCTCGCGCAGTTCGGGCTCGAGGAGCGCGTGCGGGAGATCAACGCGCGCGCAGCGGAGATCGCGCGGGAAGCGGCGGGCGGGCGCGCGCTCGTCGGCGGGGCGATCGGCCCGCTGGGCATCCGCATCGAGCCGTACGGGCCGACCTCGCTCGAGGAGGCACGGGCCGCGTTCCGCGAGCAGGCGGAGGGGCTGGCAGAGGGCGGCGTCGATTTCTTCGTCCTCGAGACCTTCAGCGACCTGATGGAGGTCCATCAGGCGCTGCTGGCCGTGCGCGAGGTCGGCGACTTCCCGGTCATTGCGCAGATGACCGTGCAGGAGACCGGTGCGACGGCGTACGGCACGCCGCCGGAGGTCTGCGCAGCGCGCTTGGACGAGTGGGGCGCGGACGCGATCGGGCTCAATTGCTCCGTTGGCCCGCACGGCATCCTGACGGCGATCGAGGCGATGGCCTCCGCCACGCAGAAGAGGCTCTCGGCCCAGCCCAACGCGGGGCTGCCGCGGGAGGTCCACGGCCGTCAGATCTACATGGCCTCGCCCGACTACTTCGGCAAGTACGCGCAGCGCCTGATCCGTGCCGGCGCCAAGTTCATCGGCGGCTGCTGCGGCACCACGCCCGAGCACATCCGCCGCATGGCGGACGCGCTCCACGCCATTGCGCCCAGGCGGGTGATCGTGCACGTCACCACGCCCGAGCCCGAGACCACGCCGCCCGCGCAGACGAAGCCGCTCGCCGAGCGCTCCAATTGGGGGCGCAAGCTCGCGGCGGGCGAGCTCGTCACCAGCGTCGAGATCGTTCCGCCGCGCGGGACGAACCCCGCGAAGATGCTGGCCGGCGTGCGGCTGCTCAAGCGGGCCGGCGTGGACGCGGTGAACGTGCCGGACGGCCCGCGCGCCCAGATGCGCATGGGCGCGCTCGCCACCTCCGTGCTGATCGAGCAGAAGGTCGGCATCGAGGCCGTCGTGCACTACTCCTGTCGCGACCGCAACCTGCTCGGCATGCTGTCCGACCTGCTGGGCGCGCACGCGCTGGGGCTGCGCAACCTCCTGCTCATCACCGGCGACCCGCCCAAGATGGGGCCGTACCCGGAGGCGACCGCGGTCTTCGACATCGACTCGATCGGGCTCACCAACCTGGTGCGGCGGCTGAACCAGGGGCTCGATCCGGGCGGCAACGCCATCGGAGAGCCGACGTCGTTCGTGATCGGCGTGGGTGCGAACCCCGCCTCCTCCGACCGCGACTACGAGCTGAACCGCTTCTACTGGAAGGTCGAGGCCGGCGCCGAGTTCGCGATCACGCAGCCCGTGTTCGACCCGGAGCAGCTCCTGGCGTTCATCGAGGAGCTGAAGACGCGCGGGATCTGGATCCCCATCGTCGCCGGCATCTGGCCGTTGGTCTCCGCGCGCAACGCCGAGTTCCTGGCCAACGAGGTGCCGGGCGTGGTCGTGCCGCGAGAGATCGTGGAGCGCATGCGCCGCGCGAGCGAGAAGGGCAAGGACGCCGCGCTGGAGGAGGGCATCCTGATCGCGCGCGAGATGTTCGAGCGCGTGCGCGCGCACGTGCAGGGCATCCAGGTCAGCGCGCCGTTCGGCCGGATCCCGCTCGCGCTGCGCGTGTTCGAGGGCATCCCGGGAATCGACGCTGCTGTGGCGCAGGGTGGGGAAGAAGAGGAGTCGGCTGCCGATGCGGGGTTCGTGCCGCCGGGGACCACGTCGCCGGGCACCCATGCCGCCGGGCGGCGGTAGGGGCTCTTGCCGGATCGTCGGTATACAGACGAGGATTCGGCGGGCGGGGTGCGTGTCGTGAGGCCACGCAACCCGCTGGGCCTCGCGCCCCAGGCCCGGCGGCTGGCGGCGAGAGGAGAAAGAGGGGATCGACGCCGGAATCCTCCTCCGCCCAGTATTGCCAGACCGTGCGCTTTACGATCGCCTTCCGCAAGCGAAGCCAACATGGCGGGCGTGGCCGTTTCCGACCTCTACGGCTCGCCGTTGCCGGCCTATTGGCTTGATCCGTCCTGCCGCGGTCTTGAGCCGCCAAGGGGAGGGAGCCTTCGTTCGGTGGACGCCCGACGGCGACTTCGTGGGCGAGGAACCTGTCCGCGGTCTGTTGTGGGGAGGGCGGTTTCGTCTGGCTGGCGGCGGAGCAGTGTACAAGGTGTACGAGAGAACGGTTGATGGAAGGCCGCATCTTCGCCTTCTCCAAGCGGTGGAGGGAAGGGCACCGCATCCGATGGGTTTCACGGGTGCTCCGTCGGTCCCCGGGAAGTGTCCAAGCTGTCCTCGGTTCGGTGCATCCGCGCAACCGCTGTTCGTCGAGGGATTCATTCGGGATGCGCAGGGCGATCGGGTCGTGACCGTGACGACCGCCAGCTACAGGCTCGACGTGATCGAGGATGGCAGGATCGCTCACAGCATACGGCGCGATATCCCGCCGACCCGCCTGACCGACCAGCTTGAATCGCAGCGGGTTTATCGGAGGCCTGGTTACTTGAGTGGCGCGAGTAGTGGCTTGTCCGCGCTCTCGCGCCAGTATGCCTCCTCGTACTCGACCGGCGGAATATAGCCGATCGGCTCCAGGAGGCGGTGGTGATTGAACCACCAGCCCCAGCTCAGCGTTGCGAACTCCACGACCTCGCCTGGGCGAACAAGGCAGCAGCTTTCGGCAGGATCTCACGGGCTCGGCGGAGCTCCCGGCTCTGCCGCTCGAGCTCCTCGATCCGCTCTCGCTCTGCCGTCGTGGGACCCGGCCGCTCGCCCAGAGCCCGCTCCGCCTGCCGCACCCAGCTACGGGGCGTCTCGCCCGAGCAGCCGATCTTCTCAGCAATCGACTGGATGGCCGCCCACCGCGACGGGTACTCACGCTCGTGCTCGAACACCAGCCGAACCGCCTGCTCCCGCACCTGCGGGGAGTACTTCTCTGCCTGTCTCATGCCCCAATCTCTCAAGAGTTGGATCCTCCGGCAAACCCGGGGCGGTTCGGGACGCCCGACGGCGACTTCGTGGGCGAGGAACCTGTCCGCGGTCTGTTGTGGGGAGGGCGGTTTCGTCTGGCTGGCGGCGGAGCAGTGTACAAGGTGTACGAGAGAACGGTTGATGGAAGGCCGCATCTTCGCCTTCTCCAAGCGGTGGAGGGAAGGGCACCGCATCCGATGGGTTTCACGGGTGCTCCGTCGGTCCCCGGGAAGTGTCCAAGCTGTCCTCGGTTCGGTGCATCCGCGCAACCGCTGTTCGTCGAGGGATTCATTCGGGATGCGCAGGGCGATCGGGTCGTGACCGTGACGACCGCCAGCTACAGGCTCGACGTGATCGAGGATGGCAGGATCGCTCACAGCATACGGCGCGATATCCCGCCGACCCGCCTGACCGACCAGCTTCGGGGAGACGATCGAGCTGCGGTCCAACGGATGCCGCTGCCCGACAGTACTCCGGCGATCGCAGAGGTGATCGCGGATGCGAGCAACCGCGTCTGGGCCAGGCACTGGCGCGGCTACTGGAAAGAGCATGAGGTCGATGTCTACGATGTGGTCGATGTGGACGGTCGCTGGCTCGGTTGGGTCGAGGTGCCGACGAATCTCGGACAGCTCCGCTCCATCGGTCAGGACCACATGCTGTTCGCCTGGATGGTGCCGGTCGACGTGCCACGAGTACGGAGGCATCGCGTGGTGCACCTGCTCGAGTAGCCGAAGCAGCCGTAGGAGGGGGTCGAGAATGACACTGACGACCGCGGTAGTCGTGCAGCGCGGCTGCAGCTCCCCGGTCATACCGCGGCGCTGGCGGCGTTTCGGCGCGCCGTTGATTCTCGCCTTCCCGGTCGCGTGTGGAGCCGGTGACCGGCGGAGCTCGTCCGTCATCGTTCGCGATAGTGCCGGGATGCGCATCGTCGAGTCCACGGCGCCCGCCTGGACGGCGGGATCGCGCTGGCGCTTGTCCGGGACGCCGATCGTTCGGATCGGAGCCGCCGAGGACGACGAGGCCCACATGCTGTTCCAGCCTTCCGACGGGGTCCGGCTCCCGGACGGGCGCATCGCCGTTTCGGATGCCGGCGCGCACGAGATCCGTTTCTACTCCGACGGTGGCCTCCACATCCGTACGGTCGGCAGGGAGGAGATGGGCCCGGCGAGTTTCGATCCCCGCACGACCTGACGCCGCAGCCCGGCGACTCGCTTCTCGTGATCGACATCGACCGTGCGACGGCTCTCGATCCCGCCGGGTCGTTCGTCCGGATTCTCCCATACCGTCCCCCGAGCCCGGTCGCTCGACTCGGCGACGGCAGGTTCCTCGAGACGGGCTTCGCCGCCGGGACGAATCCATTCGAGCTAGGGCAGAGCCGGCCGAAGATGGCGTTGATCCACATCGGGCCGGCCGACGCCGCCCGGATACCATCGCGGTCCTTCCCGGAAACGAGGTCTGTCGCCGGGACGTTTCGCAGGGCATCGTCACGTGTGACGCGCCCTTCGGCTTGAAGCGGCTTCATGCGGCGGGTCGGCGCGAGATCTACACGGGTGACGGATCCGCCTGGGAGGTATCGGTCCTCGACGGCACGGGCCGACTCGTGCGCGTGATTCGCCGCGCCGACGTCGACCGCCACCTCTCGGCCGCTGACATCGAGCGGTTCGAGGCAGCGCTGCCGGCGAACGCGCGGACCGACGCCCAGCGGACGTGGCTCCGTTCGGTCTTCGCGGACTGGACCCACCCGGAGCGCCCCCGCGTACGACAGGATCCTGTGTGACACGGAGGGAGCGCTCTGGGTGCGCAACTACGCGGTCGCGCCGGGGGCCTTTGCAACGTGATCCGTCGTCGACGGCGCGGGCCGCTGGCTCGGCGACGTCGGGATGCCGGCTTCGCTGCACGTGACGCACATCGACCGGGCGCACGTCGTCGGCATCTCGAGCGGGGAGCTCGACGTCCAGTTCGTGGAAGTTTATGGCCTGGCGAGGTCGTAGGCCCCCGGCGAGCTCCCGCGTCGCGAGTCGCTCCGGCGCGTTCTTCGAATCCACGTCACCCCCTGGCATCCCCGTTGCATCCCTCCTCTTCGGGCGATCGACACCGAAGCGGGAGGGGCGAGGGATGCCGACGCGGTATGAGTTCGGGTTCGGCTACGGCGAGATCTACCGGCGCCGGATGCGGCGCGGGGACGAGATGTGGCGGCAGCGCCAGCGTTGGGAGCGCGAGCTGCCGCCGGAGGAACGTCGCCCCTACGAGTCCGACTACTTCGGCCTGCGTGGCTCGGGCTCGCGGGGCGGCCGCGAGGTGGAGTCCCGCGCCCGTTCGCGCTCCGGATCGCGATCGCGCCCGTCCCGGGGAAGCGCACGCCGTTCCTCCGGGTCCCGGCGCCGCGGGCGCTGACGCGGTCGGCGCTCGCGCGTCCGCCGCCCACCGGCTCGTCGTGCCCGCGCCCGGGCGCGGCGCTGATCCGCGGACCGGCAAGATGCTTCGAGATTGAACCATCCCGGGCCTCGGGCGTAACGCACCGCCGCCCGCGGACCGGTCGGAGATCATCGACAGCGGCCGCAAACGCGGGCAGCGGCACGGCCCCCAGGCCTCGAGGATAGCCCATCCGAGATGGTTCAAAGTTGAACCATCTCGGGAATCGCGGGCACGTGCCCTCGGCCCCGACGTGCCACCTCCCGGCGCAGCACGCCGGCCCGAGCAACGCCGCCGTCGCCCGTCCCACCCCGTGCGCAAAACCTCCCGACCGTGTAGGATCCCCCCAGCGCGGCCGCCCACCGGGCGTGCCGAACGCAACGTCAGACAGCGCAGCAGAGAGCCCCGGACGCACAGAGAGCGCCGTATGCCCGAGCTCCCTTTCGCCAAGGGCCAGGCCCTCGGCAACGACTACCTCGTCATTGACGCCGCGGACCTGCCGTGGCCGCTCGAGCCGCACCGCATCCGTCTGCTCTGCGACCGCCACCGTGGCATCGGATCCGACGGCATCCTGCTCGGCTTCCTGGACGAGACGCCGATCCGGCTGCGCATCTACAACCCGGACGGCAGCGAGGCGGAGAAGAGCGGCAACGGGCTGCGCATCTTCGCCGCGTACCTGCACGGCCGCGGCATCGTGCGGGACGAGCCGTTCACGGTCGCGCTGCCGAAGGACACGGTGGAAATGCGCGTCGAGTCGACGCTGCCGGACGGCCAGCTCATGATCGCCGTCGACATCGGCACGCCGTCGTTCCGCGGCGCCGACGTCGGCTTCAAGCCCGAGCCGGGCGAGGCGCTGGGCGCGGAGCTGGACCTGGGCGAGGCGGGCACGGCGCGCGTCAACCCGGTCTCGCTCGGCAACCCGCACTGCGTGGTGTTCGTGGACGAGCTGGACCGCGCGGACTTCCTGCGCCGCGCGCCCGCCCTCGCCACGCACCCCGCCTTCGTTGCCGGCACGAACGTGCAGTTCGCGCGCGTGGCGGGGCCGGACCGGCTCGAGGCGTGGATCTGGGAGCGGGGCGCGGGCGAGACGCTGGCCTCCGGGTCGAGCGCGAGCGCGGTCGCGGCCGCGGCGAGGCGGCTGGGCCTCGTCGCCGCGCGGGAGCTGGTGGTGGACATGCCGGGCGGGCAGGTCCAGATCCAGGTGGGTGAAGGCGAAGCGCTGCGGCTGCGCGGCCCCGCGGAGATCGTCTATCACGGCCGCGTTGCGGAGCCGGTCGTGCGGCGCTTGTCGTGAAAACGTAGCGCGGGTGACGACCGGGCGCCGCCGCGCCGCTCGTCACCCGCACGCATCACTCCACGGCCCGGTCGCGCGAGCAACCCCCGGGCGGAACGGCCTACCAGGTCAGCGCCTTCCCGTCCAGGTCGTCCGGCGCCGGGACGCCGATCAGCCGCGCGAGCGTCGGCGCGATGTCCACCGTCGCGGCGCGCGTCGAGTCGATGCCCGGCTCCACGCCGGCACCCATGAAGATGATCGGCACGTGCCGGTCCTTGTAGTACGGCGAGCCGTGCGTCGCGCCACGCGGGTAGCTGATGTACCCTTCCACGAACATCACCTCCACCCCCTGCCGGCTCAGGACGCCGGGCTCGCGCCCCGGATGGCGCGCCTTGCGGAAGAGCTCGACGAACGAGTCGGCGGGCGCCGTCTCCGCGTCCAGTTCCGCGTGCGTCCACGCATTGACGACGAACGGGAGCTGCTTGACGGCTTCCGCGATGTACGCGGCAACCGTCGCGTCGTCCGAGCCCTTGGCGCGCTCCTGCGCCTCTGCGACCGCGCGATTCAGCGCATCGCGCTCGCGAGCGGTGGCCCGCAGGCCTGGCAGGCCCAGCCTCTCCGCGACCTCCGGCGCCTCGTGCACGCCGTGGTCCGCGCTGAGCGCGAGCACCCACCGCCCGGCGCCGACGGTCTCGTCGAGGAACGCGAAGAACTCGCCGAGCGCGCGGTCCAGCCGCAACAGGTTGTCGAGCTGCTCGCGGCTGAGCGGGCCGTACGCGTGGCCGATGCGGTCCGTCTGGGAGAGCGAGATGGTGAGGAGGTCCGGGCTGCCGTCTCTGCCCAGCCCGAGCGCCTGCACCGCCGTCTCGGCCAGGGCCAGCGTCGCGGCGTCCAGCATGGGCGTGGTCTCGAACCAGCGCCAGAACGACTGCGGGTCCGCGTCGTCCCGCACGTCCTCGAACCGGTGCGGGAAGTACGTGTGCACGCCGTCCCCCTCGTGCGCCGCCGTGTCCGGCTGCGTGAGGTGCAGCGCGCTCTCCGGGATCGTGCTCTCCCAGACCGAGTCGCGCATGAAGGTCGGCAGCACGTCCTCGTTGAACCGGGTGACCCACTCCGGGTCCTCGGTCCGGTAGTGCGTCGAGGTGACGAACCGCCCCGCCGCCGGCTGGAACCAGTACACGTACCCGCGAGCGTGGGCGCCCGGCAGAATGGCGCCGCGATCCTTGCCCGAGACGCTCACCACGATGGACGCGCTGTCCGCCGCGCGCACCCAGTCGGCGAGCCCGGGGCGCAGCAGCCGGTGCGGCGAGGCGGCGGCGATGCCCGGCGCGCCGACCAGCTCGACGTTCGGATCGTGCACGTTCTCGACCCGCGTCCACTCGCCGTCCACCCGCTCGTACCAGGCGTTGCCCACGATGCCGTGACGCGCGGGGGTGACGCCCGTAGAGATCGTCGCGTGCCCGGGCGCGGTGAGGGTGTTCGCGTGGTCGTGCGTGCCGTTCACGAAGATGCGGCCCTCATCCCGCAGGCGGCGGAGTCCGCCGGTGAACAACGCGTCGTAGCGGTCGAGCAGGTCCGCCCGGAGCTGGTCCACGACGATGAGCACAGCGAGCGCGGGCTGCTGCGGCTGCGGCGCGCCCCCGCAGGCCGCGAGCAGCGACGCACCCGCAGCCAGGGTGAGCACCCAGGCCGCACGGCCGCGCGTCTTTCGGAGCACGCCCGCGGCGCCGGGACGGAGCTGGGTCGGGACCGGGTTCGCCGGCGTAGACATCTGGGTCGTCCCTCCTGGGCAACGGTGATCGATGATGCCCTCCATGATCCGGTGCCGGCGGCGGCACCGCAAGGGGCGGGGCGCAGGATGGCTACGTTCTCGCCCTGTACAGCAGGATCCCCGCGCCGACGGCGAAGACGATGTTGGGCAGCCACGCCGCCAGGACCGGCGGCAGGTTGCCCGTCGCGCCGGCCGCGCCGGCGATCCTGAAGAGCATGAGGTAGACGAGCGTGACACCCAGGGCGATTCCGATCCCGTAGGCCGGGCCGCCACGCTGCGCGGTGGTGGCGAGCGGCGCCGCGAACAGCACGATGATGAGCGTCGCCACGGGAATGGCGATCTTCTGCGCGAGCTCGACCCGGAGCTCCAGCGGGCGCCCGCCCGAACGTTCGATGATGTCGATGAACTGGGCGAGCTCCCGGTACCGCATCTCCTCCGTGTCCTTGGGCTGGGCGAGGAGCTGCTCGGGCGTCTCCTGCAAGCCCCGCGGGCGCATGCTCCTGAACTTGAACGTGCGCTCGACGTCGGGGCCGAGGAGCCACCGGACGTACCCATCGTGCAGGACCCAGCCGCGGCCCGGCTCGAAGGTGCCCATTTCGGCCGTCGCGTGCACCGTCGGCACGCGCACCTCGTCCCCCTCCCGCTCCATGGAGATCCCCCGGATCTCGCCGCTCTCGACCTCCAGCCGCCGGATCGCGAACACCAGGCCGTCGGTGGTCCGGTAGACGAAGTCGGTCCGCGCCGTCCGCGCCCGGCCCCGCTGGCCAAGGATCTCCGACCGCATCCGGTTCGCCACCGGGACGACCTCCGACAGCACCAGCGCGCCGCCGGCCAGGAGCACGCCCAGCAACGGCAACGGCGCGATCAGCCGGTAGAAGCTGATGCCCCCCGCCTTCGCCGCCGTGAGCTCCGAGTAGCGCGCCATGTTGTTGATGGTGAAGATCGTGGCGATCAGCGCGGCCACCGGGAAGGCGTACAGGACGAACAGCGGGAGCTGGTAGACGTAGCTGAGCGCGACCCGGGCGGGCGGGATGCCGCGCGCCAGGTGGCGGTCCAGGTTGTCCGTGATGTCGAAGATCACGAACATCAGCGGCGACGCCACCGCGAACAGGAGGAACAACCGCAGGAACTCGCGGGTGACGTAGCGGTCCAGGATCCTCATGGGCGGGCCGCGCGGCGCCTCCTCGTGAGCGCGCGTACGGGCACCATGGGCAGCGCCCGCAGCGATTGGAACAGGTCCTCCCAGCCGCCGCCCGCCGCCGTCGCCGCTTCGCGGCTGATGCGCGCCAGGCCCCAGAACGCAAGGAGCAGGAACAGGACGTTGGGCGCCCACATCGCCCACACCGGCGAGGCGAGGCCCTTGTCCCCGAGGCTCTCGCCGCCGATCAGGCACATGTAGTAGATGGTGAAGACGGTGAGCGAGACGGCGATGACCATGCCCACGCCGCCCCGCGGGTACCGCACGCTGATGGGCGCGCCGACGAGGATGAAGACGATGCAGGCGAACGGGATCGAGAACTTCTTGTGATACTCCACGCCGTATTCGTTCATCTGCGCGGACAGCGTCTGGTACCGGCTGCGCAGCGACTGCAGCTCGAAGCCGACCCGGCGCGTCATGTCGTCGCCCGACCCCTCGAGTTGCGCCGCCGACGGCCGTGGCACCTGCGAGGCCAGTGCGGCCGCGGCCGGCACCCGCAGCGACGCGGCCAGAGGGCCTTCCGGCGCGGCCGGCCCCGCCAGCGCCCGGCTCACTGCCTCGCCCACCAGCGCCCGGGCCTGCTCCCGCACCTCCTCGAGCTCGGCGCGCCGCCGCGCGACCTCCGCCCGCAGCATGCCGATGGACATCTCGCGGTCGCTCCGGTAGTCGCCCCGAAGCCCCTCCTCCAGCCGGTTCCCCACGCCCTCGAGGCGGATCCGTTGCCGGTCGAAGAACAGGCGCTGGAACGACTCCGGCTCGCTCCCCCGGACCTCGTGCACCACGCCGTCGTAGAGCGTGAGGAACAGATCCGTCCGGTCCTGGTTAAAAGCCATCCGCCCGCTGTCCGCGTAGATCGTCCGGGCCATTCCCGGATCGCTCAGGTCATAGATGACCACGTCCAGCAGACGGTTCGTCGCCGGCTCGATCGTCGCCGCCTGGAGGTAGTACCGCGTGCGGAGGTCGCCCGTCTGGATCTCGTTGATGGCCTGCTCCCGCAACTCCAGCGTCGGGCTCTTGCGTCCGATGTCCACCAGCAGGTTCGCGAGCCGGTGATTCGCCTCGGGCAGCACCCGGTCGTTGAACCAGACCAGCACCGCCGCCAGGACGGTCCCGGCGACCGCCAGCGGGACCAGCAGGCGGAGAAGGTTGACCCCGCTCGCCTTCAACGCCGTGATCTCGTTGTCCGCCGCCAGCACGCTGAAGGTGTAGAGCACCGCCACCAGCACCGCCATGGGCAGCGAGAGCGCGACGACGTGCGGGATGGACAGGAGGAAGACCTCGGCGATGACGGAAGCCGGCAGCCCCTTGCCCGCCAGGGCCGGGAACCGCCGCGCGACCGTGTTGACCAGCAGCAGCCCGGTCAGCACCGTGAGCGCGAAGAGGAAGGGGCCGAGGTGTGCCTTGAGGAGGTACCGCGTCAGGATCCGCATTCGCCGGTCGTTCTCAGGCTACACGCGCCGGCAGCGCGGAGTTCGGAGCCGGCCGTTGAGACTGCCGTAAGTGTCCATTATATTTGGCCGTTCAAGTTGCGACAAGCCCGAGCGATCACCCGCCGGCTCCGCGGCTTCGCCTGACGAGCGCACGCTCGCCGTGCCGCGCGCCCGTGGATCTATGCATTACCTCCGCCTCGCGATTCCTCTCCTGCTGCTGTTCGCCGCCCCATTGGCGGCGCAGGAGCCGCCCCCGCCGCCGCCCCCCGACACCGCCGCGGTGGCGGCCGACTCGGTGGCCGCGGATTCCGTGCAGCCCGCCCCCGCGCCGCCCGCCGGCCCGCACCTCGGCCTCAAGCCCATGCCGCGGCCGTTCGACATTCTGTTCCCGCCGCCCCCGGGCCTCGATGCGGTGTGGCTCCGCCCCCGCTTCGAGGACTGGGCCCGGAGCTGGGCGGAGGCGGTCCGCCGCCGGACGGAACGGGAGCGGCAGGACCGGTGGCTGACCCGGCCGCTCGCGGAGAAGGCCGCAACGCCGGACACCGTGCCCTACCTGCCGCCGGTGCCCGAGCGCCGGGACACGGCGCGTCAGCGCGAGATCCTCCCGGGCGTCGTCGGCGAATACGCCGACCTGGGCATGATCATCAACGGCCGCGGCGAGCTCGGCGGGAGCTGGACCCGTACCGAGCCGTGCTTCCCCGGCTTGCAGTTCAACTGCAACCCCGGTCTGTTCCCGCACCTCAGGCCGGACATCCAGTTCGGCATCCGGGTGATGGGCACCATCTCCGAGCGCGTCCACGTCAACGTGGACTACGACCAGCGGCGCGAGTTCGACGCGGCGAACAACATCAACGTCTACTACCAGGGCCTCGAGGACGAGATCCTGCAGCGCCTCGAAGTCGGCGACGTCTCGATCCGGCTGCCCAACTCCCGGTTCATCACGCAGGGCATCCCTGCGGGCAACTTCGGTTTCCGCGCCGAGGGCCAGCTCGGTCCGATCGACTTCCAGGCCGTCTGGGCGCAGCAGAAGGGCGACGTCTCGCAGCACCACTTCCAGTTGGACGGCGCCGGGAGCCAGCAGGGGTTCGTCCAGGACCTCGAGATCGTGCTGGACGACGCCGCCTACGTGAAAGGGCAGTTCTTCTTCCTCGTGGACCCGGACAGCCTGAACGGCGCGCCGCACGTGGACATCCTGCGCCTCCATCCGTCCGACGCGCCGCCCAGCCTGCGCCCCGCGCCCGGGTCCGTCCTGGTGTTCCGCGACGAGAACGTCTCCCAGCTCAACCCGCAACAGATCGCCCAGCTCGGCTACTTCCAGGCCAACACGGAGATGCCCGACGGATCGCCGTCGCCGCACTCCGGCCGGTTCCGCCGCCTCATCCTGGGCGAGGACTACCTGGTCCACTCGAGCGGGCTGTGGATCATGCTCCGCGTGCCGCTGCGCCGCGACGAGGCGCTCGCCGTCGTCTACACCACGGAGTCCGGCACGCAGGTCGGGACGCCCAACCCGGAGCAGGCGCCGGCCGGCGAGACGCCCACGTTGCGCCTGATCCGCGGCCCGGAACCCATCCACCAGCCCGGACAGCCCACGTGGAAGTACGAGATGCACCAGGTCTACCGCCTGGACAGCTCGAGCGGCGTGGAGCTGGGCAGCGTCGAGCTCACCATCTCCCTCGGCGAGCTGTCCGGCGGCATCACGTACCGCGACCACGCGGGACAGCAGGTCACGTTCCTCAAGCTGCTCGGCATGGACGAGGACGCGCCCGCCGAGCAGGTCGACGCGGTGCGCATCTACCAGCCCGGCCGGGACGTGTTCGGCGGCGTCTCGCAGGAGGGGCAGATCGGCGGCACGTACATCGTGTTCCCCACGCTGCGCCCCTTCGCCGAGCCGCCGCCCGTGCCCAGCATCGGCCTCAGCGCCGACGAGGCCCGCGCCATCCTCGGCGCGGATGCCAACACCGTGATCTACGACGACCCCGACCCCCTCAACCGCGACGGCGGCGGCCGGTTCCGCCTCAACCTCAAGTACCGTGTCCGGATGGAGGGGCTCATTTCCCAATTCAGCCTCCGCGCGTTCGGCATCCGGGAGGGGAGCGAGCGCATCCTGGTGGACGGCGTCCCGCTGGTGCGCGGCCAGGACTACACCATCGATTACGACCTCGGGCAGGTCACCCTCACCAACCCGCAGGCCATCTTCGGGACGAACCCCAATGCGCGGATCACCGCGACCTACGAACAGAAGTCCCTGTTCCAGATCGCGCCGACCAGCGTGTTCGGCATGAGCACCCGCTACAGCCTGGGCGCACGGGGCGAGCTCAACTTCATGGGGCTGTACCAGTCCGAGCGCGCGCTCGTCAACCGGCCCCAGCTCGGGCTCGAGCCGAGCTCCATTTTCCTCGGCGGCGCCAGCGGCCGTCTGGAGCTGGGCGGCGGGCTGCTGGACCGCATGCTCTCCAGGGTCCCGGGGCTCCGGGTCGGCGGCACGTCGGCGGTGAACGTGAGCGGCGAGGTGGCGATGTCGCTGCCGAACCCGAACACCATGGGCGACACGTACGTGGACGACTTCGAGGCCACGGACGAGATCCCGGTCATGTTCGAGCGGCACTTCTGGCGCCTCGGCTCGCGGCCCGGCGACCCCACGGGCGCCGAGATGTACCTGCCGTTCCCGCTCGATGTCGAGACCGCTGCGCGTCTCGTCTGGCAGGACCTCGTGCGGACCGAGTCCGGCCAGATCACCGGCCCACTTCCGCCCAGCGCCATCGACCGGGAGATCCGGGTCAGCGGCACCGAGTTCTACGAGACCGTGCTGTATCTCTCGTTCGGCACCGCGAACGACCCGCCCAATGAGCGGCGCTGGCGCTCGATCACCACGGTCCTGTCCACCACGGGTCGGGACATGACGCGGAGCGAGTACCTCGAGTTCTACGTGCTCGCGCCGCCGCAGTCGGACCACGCCCTCATCATCGACATCGGAACCGTCAGCGAGGACGCGTTCTACTTCGACTCCCTCGGCGCGACGACGGGTACCTACCCGGACGGCCGGCCCTGGGGCCTCGGGGTCCTGGATGAGGAGGCGCGCCTCGCCGAGAACGAGATCTGGACCAACCGCGAGCACGACGCCCGCGGCCTCTGGGACCAGCCCTGCCAGGCGATCGCCAACGAGACCGCGTACCCCCTCGGCGATGAGCGCGCGAACTGCGCACGCGGCAACGGCCGCATCGACACCGAGGACCTGGACGGCAACGGCGTGCTCCAGGCGAACGATGGGCCGTACTTCCGCTACGTGATCCCCCTCGATGGCTCATCGCCCTACCTCGTCCGGGACACGATCGGCACCGGTACGGCCTTCTCCCTGTACCGCGTCCCGCTGCGCGCCGCGGACCGCATCGCGATGAACGGCGCGAACGAAGCGACGTGGCGTTACATCAAGCACCTGCGCATGACCATCACCGGCAGGCCCGGCATCCTGGCGCTCACGCGGATGCGCATCGTGGGCTCGCGCTGGATCAAGCGCGACGTGCACGGGATCCTGGCCGGTGCGGTGGGCAGCGAGCCCGGCCTCGGCGCCGGCGTGACCCGCTTCGAGGTCGGGCCGGTGAGCGGCCTGACCGATGGCGCGGCGTACCAGTCGCCGCCGGGCGTGCGGGAGCAGCTCCAGGATCCCACGCAGAGCTTCGCCCTCGGCGGCGTCGAGTACAACGAGAAGGCGTTGCGCCTGGTCTACACGGACCTGGAGCCGGACGAGCGCGCCGAGATCTATTTCCGCTACGCCCAGGAGCCGCGGAACTTCCTGAGCTACCGCCAGCTCCGCCTGTGGGCCGTGGCGCGCGCCGGGAACTGGGGTCCGCAGGGCGGCGAGCGCCTCCAGGTCAAGCTGGGCACGGACAAGCGGAACTTCTACCTCTTCCAGACCCGGCTCAACCCGTCGCTCAACGGCGGCGCGGTGACCGCCGACGCGTGGCGTCCGGAGATCGTGATCGACTTCGACCGGTGGATCGCGCTGCGCTCCGAGGCGGAGCAGCTCCTCATCACGGCGCCGCCGCCGCCGGGCGAGCCGCTGGTCCTGTGGAGCCCGGACAGCGCCTACGCCGTCGTGCTCGAGGAGCGCGGCCGCGCCCCGAACCTCGCGGCTGTGCGAGAGATCTCCTTCGCGATCTACAACGCCGGCGGCGCTCCGGCGAGCGGTGAGGTCTGGCTCAACGACATGCGCCTGGGCGGCGCCATGCGCGACCCCGGCTACGCCGGCCAGGTGAACCTGGAGCTGCGGGGCGGCGACTTCATCAACACGAACCTCTCGTTCGCCAGCCAGGGCGCGCTCTTCCGTCAGCTCAACCAGGAAGCCAGCTACGTGCGCTCGGCGGACCTCAACGTGAGCACCAGCGTGCAGCTCGGAAACTTGATGCCGGCGGCCTGGGGCGTGAGCATGCCCGTCAGCGTCAGCCACGCCCGTACCTCGACGGACCCCACGTTCCTGGACCGGACCGACGTCCGCGCCGACCGACTCCAAGGCCTGCGGCGGGCCGGATCCGAACGCACCCGCGTGGGCGTCGCGTTGAGCAAGCGCACACCCACCGCGAACCCGCTGTTGAGCGTGCTCGTGGACGGCGTGTCGCTGCGCTTCGGCTACAACACCACCAGCACGGGCACGGCCACCACCGAGAGCGACGCGCGCGGCGTGGACGGCGGCCTGAGCTACGGGCGGCAGCTCGCCGCCCGCGAGCTGGACATCACGCCCGGGTTCTTCGAAGATGCGCTGCGCGCTCTCGTGCCGCGCGCCATCGAGAACAGCGAACTCTTCCGGCGCATCGCCGGCGCACGCCTGCGCTGGAACCCGACGACGATCAACTTCTCGACATCGTACTACAGCCAGTACAGCGAGTCGTATCGTTACGACGGGATCCTGAGGACGGACGCGGATGCGTTGGTCGTGCCGACCGAGTCGCGGCGCCGCGGGCTCGAGAACGACGCACGCATCGCGTTCCAGCCGTTCGAGTCGCTCTCGGCGGATCTCGGCGTGACCAGCTCACGCGACCTGCTGGCCCCGCACTTCGCGACCTCCAAGGCCGACGAGCAGGCAGCCATCGCCCGGGCGCGGTCCACCTTCGCCGGCATGGACATCGGCTGGGAGCGTACGCGCTCCATGTCCACCCGCGTGGACTTCCGCCCGACGGTGGCGAGCTGGCTGCGCCCCGGGATCACCGTGTCCACCCGCTTCAGCACGGACCGCAATCCGTCCTACATCGAGAGGATCGAGATCGACGGCGACAGCGTCCCCGTGCTCCAGCGCAACTTCAACGCGGATCGGCAGGTCACCCGTACCCTGCTGATCGACCCGCAGGCGCTCGTGCAGACGCTGTTCGGCCCGACCGCCCGGGGCGGGCTCCTCGGCCGCGCCGTCCAGCCCCTCGACCTCACCTGGACCCACGCCCTCAACTCCCGGTTCGAGCGGGAGACCGTCGAGCCGCACCTCGGCTACCAGTTCGGCCTCGGCGGCCTCGACGACTTCCGGCTCATCGGCAACGACACCGCCGTCGCCGCCGTGGAGCGCGAGGGGTTCCGCGCCCGGTGGGGGATCCGCCTCAACCGGCTACCCAGCCTGGACGTCGCGTACGCCGACAACCACGCGCTGTCGGTCAGCCCGCGCGCCGGCGAACAGACGACCGAGGAACGCACCTGGCCGGAGATGCGCGTCACCTGGAGCAACATTCCGTTGCCTGGCGCCGTGCGCGGCGTGATCGCGAACCTCACCCTCACCGGCGGCTACACCCGGCGCGTGAGCGACGACCGCTCTGGCTCCGGGAACTCCGTCCAGTTCCGGGCCAGCGAGTCCCGGTCCATCCCGCTCTCCGCCACGATCAACCTCACCGGCGGGTTCTCGGCCACCTATAGCGGGAACTTCACCAGCGGCGAGGGGCGCGACGCCACCGGCCGTCGGGAGGACAGGGCCGCCACGCACCAGTTCGGTGTGACGGCGTTCATCCAGCCGCCGGACCACCTGCGCCACCGCTTCCCGCAGCCGATCCACGCATCGCTCCGCTACAGCTACCAGGCGCAGCGGCAGTGCCGTGCGCGCTCCATCGGCGAGGGGCCCGGGGACGAGTGCACGCTGTACACGGACCTGCTCAGCCGCAGCCTCAACCTCAACCTCGAGACCGTCCTGTCCCAGATCGACGTGGGGCTGCAGGCCAGCTACATCGCCCGCAAGAGCTTCGTGGGCCTGCGCGAGGGCAGCAGCCAGTTCCAGCTCGGCCTCTACGGCCAGTTCCACTTCGCCGCCGGCACCTTCCCGGGCATGGGCCGCTGATCCATGGCGACGTCGGGTCGTCTCGACCCGGCGTCGTCCCAGCCGGCCTTCCTGCTGTCACACCCGGCCATTCCCGCCGCGCCCGCCCGCCTCTAGCGTTGATGGACGGCCCGCATGCCGGGGAACCGCACGCTCGTGTGGAGCGGTCGCCGCGATGACGCTCTCCTCCGACGAATCCCGCGCCCTGGCCTTCATCGCCCTCGTCGTCGCCCTCGCGGCGGCGGCTCGGGTCGCGGGCCGCGGCGGCCAGGTCCACGCGACCCTCGAACCGCTCGAACCCGCCGTGCTCGCCACGGCCAGCGACAGCCTCCGCCGCACGGAGGAGAGGCGGCGTCGGCCCCTCGGCCCCGGCGAGACGCTCGACCCCAACACCGCACCGGCCGAGGAGCTCCAACGGCTGCCCCGCGTCTCCCGCGCCCTCGCGGAGCGCATCGTGGCCGAACGCCAGCGCGGCGGACCGTTCACCGGCCCGTCGGACCTCACGCGCGTCCCGGGCATCGGCCCTCGCACCGCCGAGCGCCTGGCCCCGTTCCTCGACTTCGCGAGCGCAGCGCCGACAACGGGCCCGCCAGGCGCCGGGGCCGGGCACACCGCCCGCGTGGCGACGACCGCGCAGCGACAGCCGGCTCCGCTCGCCGATCCGGGAAGCACCGACCCTGCACCGCTCGACCTCAACCGCGCGAGCGCCGCCGAGCTCGAGCGGCTGCCCGGCATCGGTCCGGTCCTCGCCGCACGCATCGTCGCCTACCGGGACTCCATCGGCCGCTTCCGCAGCGTGGACGAGCTCGACCGTGTTCGCGGCATCGGCCCGGCGCTCCTGGAGCGCATCAGGCCACATCTTTCCATCAGACCTTGACGCTCTCCGACGGCGCGGGTATTATTTCCGCACCTTCCCGTTCTCCCCTCTCCCCGGACAACTCGATCCGGATTCCATGGCATCCACGGCGACACCCGTCGATCGCCTGGGCGACCTCCTGGTACGCAACGGCCTCATCACACAGGAGCAGCTCGCGAAGGCGGTCGCCGACGCTCGCGCCAACGGAACGAGCATCCGCTACTCGCTGGTCAAGCTCGGCTTCATCGAAGAGCACGACCTGGTCCGTGCCATCGCACGCCTTTACCGGGTCCCCGCCGTGGACCTCGAACAGGTCGTCATCGACCCGAGAGTCATTCGGCTCGTCCCGGCGGACATCGCGCTCAAACACTGCATCCTGCCGCTCCGCCGCATCGGCCGGACGCTCACCGTCGCCATGGCCGACCCGACGGACGCCGGCGCGCTGGACGACCTCAAGTTCATCACACGGCACGACATCGAGCCCGTCATCGCGGGCGAGTTCACGCTCCGCAAACACCTCGAGAAGCACTACGGGAGCTCGGACGAGCGGCTCCAGGAGATCCTCGAGGAGATCGAGGCCGAGGACATCGAGGTCATCGAGTCCGACGACGAAGAGGTCAGCCTCGCGGCGCTCCAGGCGCAGATCGAGGAGGCGCCCGTCGTCAAACTCATCAACGGCATCCTCACCGATGCCGTGACGCGTGGAGCCTCCGACATCCACATCGAGCCGTACGAGAAGGAGCTCCGGGTCCGCTACCGGATCGACGGCGTGCTCCATGAGATCATGAAGCCGCCGCTCAAGATGAAGGCCGCGCTGACCTCGCGCATCAAGATCCTGGCGGACCTGAACATCGCGGAACGGCGGGTCCCGCAGGACGGCCGTATCAAGCTGAAGGTCAGGGACAAGGTGATCGACTTCCGCGTGTCCACCCTGCCCGTGATCTTCGGCGAGAAGATCGTGCTCCGCATCCTCGACAAGAGCAACCTCTCGCTCGACCTGGAGAAGTTCGGCATGGAGCCGAAGGCGGAGCGCGACTTCATGCAGGCCATCATGAACCCGTACGGCATGGTCCTCGTGACCGGCCCCACGGGTTCGGGCAAGACGACCACGCTCTACTCGGCCCTGTCGAAGATCAACACCACGGAAATCAACATCATGACGGCCGAGGACCCGGTCGAGTACAACCTCCACGGCATCAACCAGGTCCAGATCCGGCCGGAGGTGGGCCTGGACTTCGCCGCCGCACTGCGCGCCTTCCTGCGCCAGGACCCCAACGTCATCATGGTCGGCGAGATCCGGGATCTGGAGACGGGGTCCATCGCCATCAAGGCGGCGCTCACCGGACACCTCGTGTTGTCCACGCTGCACACCAACGACGCGCCGTCCACGATCACACGTCTCATCGACATGGGGCTGGAGCCGTTCAACGTCGCAGCGGCGATCAACCTGGTCACGGCCCAGCGGCTGGTCCGCCGGATCTGCCCGAATTGTCGTGAGGAGACGACCTACCCGGACGAGTACCTCGAGGCCGCGCGCCTCACGCCGGAGCAGCTCCAGTCCCTGAAGTTCTACAAGGGTCGAGGCTGCGACGCCTGTGGTGGCACCGGATACCGTGGCCGACAGGGGCTCTACGAGGTCATGGCCATGAGTCCGACGCTGCGCCGCATGATCGTGCAGGGCGCCAGCGCCGATGACTTGCGCGAGCAGGCGCTGAAGGAAGGCATGCTCACCTTGCGGATGGACGGCCTGCTCAAGGTCTCTCGCGGAATCACGACGCTGGAAGAGGTCATCAAGGAGACCGCGGCAACATGAGCCAGAACGTGATCACCGAAGATCGCCCGTCTACGGCCGTCGGCCGTGATACGCAGGCGCCGGCCGTCAATCTGCGCGCGCTCCTGGAAGAGATGATCCGCGTGGGGGCCAGCGACCTGCACATCACCGCGGGCGAGCGGCCCAAGCTGCGGATCGATGGCGAGATCGTGGATGCTACGAGCGGTCCGGTTCTGACACCGAAGGACACGCTCAACCTGGCGTATTCGATCCTGACGGAGAACCAGAAGAAGCGTTTCGAGACGGAGGACGAGCTGGATTTCTCCTTCGGGATCCAGAACCTCGCGCGCTTCCGCGGCAACGTCTACCGCCAGCGCGGCTGCGTCGCCCTGGCCATCCGTCAGATCCCGTTCCACATCAAGACCATTGCGGAGCTGGGGCTGCCGCCCCAGATCGAGCGGCTGGCCGAGCGGCCCCGGGGCCTCGTGCTCGTCACCGGCCCCACGGGCTCCGGCAAGAGTACGACCCTCGCCGCGATGATCGACAAGATCAACCGCGAGCGACGCGGCCACATCCTCACCGTCGAGGACCCGATCGAATTCGTCCACCGGCACCAGAGCTGCCTGGTGAACCAGCGCGAGGTGGGCTCGGATACCAAGAGCTTCGCCAATGCGCTCAAGTACGCGCTCCGTCAGGACCCGGACGTGATCCTGATCGGCGAGATGCGCGACCTGGAGACGATCTCTGCCGCGCTCACCATCGCGGAGACCGGTCACCTGGCGCTGGCCACGCTGCACACCAACTCGGCGGCGGAAACCATCAACCGCATCATCGACGTCTTCCCCGCCCACCAGCAGGCCCAGGTCCGGGCCCAACTCGCCTTCGTCCTCGAGGGCGTGGTCACGCAAACGCTGCTGCCTCGGAAGGGGGGTGGCCGCGTTTGCGCGTGTGAGATCATGATCTGCACTCCCGCCGTGCGGGCCTGCATCCGGGATGACAAGGTCCACCAGATCTACTCGATCATGCAGGCGGGGAAGAAGCACGGCATGCAGACCATGAACGACGCCTTCTACCAGCTCATCGTCTCGGGCGTGGTGAGCGAGGAGGAGTGCTTGAAGCGCTCCCCCGACCCCACCGAGCTGCTGCGGATGCTGGGCAAGCCCGTGCCCGCCAACTGACGCCGGAGGGAATCGATGGCGACCTTCACCTACTCCGCTCGCACCTTGGCCGGTGACATCCAGACCGGCACGGTGGACCTGCCCAGCCGCGACGAGGTCGTCAACTACCTGCGGCGGCAGAAGCTCATTCCGATCAAGGTCGAGGAGAAGACCGGCGGGTTCGAGCTCAGCTTCGGCTCCGGGATCAACACCCGCCAGATCGTCATCTTCACGCGGCAGTTCGCGACCATGATCAACGCCGGGCTGCCGCTCGTGCAGAGTCTGGACATCCTCGCCAAGCAGAGCGAGAGCAAGGCGCTGCGCAAGGTCATCGAGCAGGTGCTCTACGACGTGGAGGCCGGGAACACGCTCGCCGACTCCATGCGCAAGCACCCTAACGCGTTCTCGGAGCTCTACGTCAACATGGTGGCCGCGGGTGAGGCGGGCGGCATCCTGGACGTGATCCTGCTCCGCCTCGCCACGTTCCTGGAGAAGGCGGACGCGCTGCGGCGGAAGATCAAGGGGGCCATGATCTATCCGGCGGTGATCCTGCTCGTCGCGGTCGCCGCCGTGGCGACGCTGCTCATCTTCGTGATCCCCACCTTCGAGAACATGTTCGCGAGCGCGAACGTGCCGCTGCCGCTGCCCACGCGGATCGTCATCGAGTTGAGCAGGCTGTTGCAGGCGTACTGGTGGCTCCTGCTCGGCGTGGCCTTGCTCGTTGCGTTCCTCGTCCGGCAGACGTACAGGACGCCCGGCGGCCGGCTCGCGATCGACCGCATGTTGCTGGGCCTGCCCCTCATCGGCCCGTTGCTGCGGAAGGCGGCGATCGCCCGGTTCACGCGCACGCTGGGCACCCTGGTTTCGAGCGGCGTGCCGATCCTCGAGGGGCTGGAGATCACCGCGCGCACGGCCGGCAACCGCGTCATCCACGACGCGATCATGACGTCCCGGGCGAGCATCGCGGGAGGTGAGACCATCGCCGAGCCGCTCAAGAGGTCCGGCGTCTTCCCGCCCATGGTCGTGCAGATGATCAACGTGGGCGAGCAGACGGGCGGGCTGGACGAGATGCTGAGCAAGATCGCCGACTTCTACGACGAGGAGGTGGACTCGGCCGTCGAGGCGCTCCTCAGCGCCATGGAGCCGATCATGATCGTGATCCTGGGCGTGGTGATCGGCGGCATGATCGTGGCCATGTACCTCCCGATCTTCGACATGATCAACGCCGTGCAGGGGTGAGACCATGGACAGGAGGAAGGCCGTGGGCCGAGACCCGGGCGTGCGGGCGGCGTTGGCCGTGCTCGCGCTGGTCGCGGGTGTGGCCGCGTGCGATGTGGACCCGAACGCGCCGGGCCGGCGAGGCGGAGGGATCGGGGGCGGCGGCCCGCGCAACGTGGACCTGAGCGGGGAATGGGTCTACAACGTCTCGAACCTGGCCGGAGCGGGCGTCGCCTGCGATGTCTCCGGCGTGGTCCTCTCGTTGCGGCAGCAGGACTCGACATTCACGGGTAGCTACGACGAGGGGCAGTTCATCTGCGTCGCGGGTGAGCAGCAGATCGGGCCCGAGCCGCTCAGATCGGGGACCGTGCTCAACGGCGTGGTCCGCGGCGACTCGGTCTTCTTCGACCTCGACACCCCGGACTGGCGCAGCCGGGGACGGCTGGTGGGAAATTCGATGTCCGGCCATACCACGGTGCGGATCGATCTGGGCCTCGGCCAGGTGTACACCCTCGTCGGCACCTTCGGCGCGGCCAGGCGGTAACGGGCGCCGCGGAGCGGCCGGCGGCGGCCGGCGCCTGACAGGACACCACCCGGCGCAGAGGGCTCGCCGGAACGCGTGAGACGGGGTTCGTCGGCGACAGCGGGCCCCGTCTCCGCGCATCTGCGGGCCTCGAGCGCCGCGGGCGCCGCCGGATCGGTTTCTGCATTGACACTCCACGCCCTCGCGCCGCGCGCAGGCGCGCGCGGCGCAACTTGCCACGCCCCCCGCATCCTTCGAGATTCCACGGCAAGTCGTGGCACGCCAGCCGTTTGGAGCCGCGCGATGCGGTCGTCGGACCCGGGTCGCGCGCCGGGCGCGCCACGACCGCAGCGCTTCTCCCCGAGCCAAGGAACGACCCATGGAGCAGAACCGGCTGGCCTGGATCCGCCCGCTCCTGATGACTCTCGGCGTCGCCGGGCTGCTGCCCCTGTCCGCCGGCGCCGTGCTCGCTCAGGACGGCGCGCCGCCCCGCGGCACGCCGATCGATTTCGAACGGGCGGCCCAGCTCTACGTGAGCAATCGCCCGGAGGATCACCCGGAACGGGACTACGAAGCGGACATTCGCCGCAAGGCGCTGACCGACAGCATCTACGCCGCGGTGACGCGGGGCGTCGTGGACTACCGCAAGATCACCTACCGGAGCCGCATCGGGGACCTGGACATCCCCGCCTACCTCTTCCAGCCGCTCCGGAAGCGCGGGCCGCGGGGCCACGCCGCCATGGTGTGGGTCCACGGCGGCGTGCACGGGAGCTGGAGCGAGCTCATGTGGCCGTTCGTGCGGGAGGCGGTCGAACGCGGCTACGTCATCATCGCGCCGGACTATCGCGGTAGCACGGGCTACGGCCGCGCCTTCCACAACGCCATTGACTACGGCGGCTACGAGGTGGACGACGTCATCAGCGCGTACGATTGGATCGTCCAGAACCTCCCGCACGTGGACCCGGACCGCGTCGGCATCATGGGGTGGAGCCACGGCGGCTTCATCACGCTGCACGCGCTGCTCCGTGACGACAACCCGTTCAAGGCGGGGGCTGCGATCGTGCCGGTCACGAACCTCGTCTTCCGGCTCTCCTACAAGGGGCCGACCTACCAGCGCTACTTCGCGACGCAGGAGCGCATCCGGGGCCTGCCCTTCGAGCGGCGTGAGGAGTACATCGCGCGTTCGCCGGTCTACCACGTGGACCGCCTGGACGTGCCGCTCCTCGTCCACGTCGCAACCAACGACACCGACGTGGATTTCGTCGAAGCCGAGATGTTGATCCACGCGCTCAGGGTGAAGAAGCCGGACCTGGCGGAGACCCGGATCTACGTGGACCCGCCCAGCGGCCACGGCTTCAGCCGGCGCGTGGATCCGCGGACGCTGGAGCGCCTGGACACCCCGGAGCAGCGTGACTCGTGGAACCGCACGTGGACCCACTTCGAGTGGACGCTGCGGCCCTACGAGGACCGGTCCCGAACCGCGGCCAGCGGCGCCCGCAGCCGCTGACCGCAACGCACGCAGCACCATGAAAGGCCGGATCCTGATCGTCGAAGACGACGCCGCGGTGCGGGAGGTCTTCCGCCGCACCGTGGAACGGGCCGGCTACGCCGTCGCGACCGCGGAGACGGCGGAACGGGCCCTCGCGTCGATCGAGGAATCCGCGCCGGAGCTCGTCCTCACCGATGTGCGCATGGCCGGCATCTCGGGCATCGAGCTGCTCCAGCGCGTGCGCAGCGAGTATCCGGACGTCGACGTGGTCGTCATCACCGGGCTCGACGACATGGAAACCGCGGTCGCCGCGATGAAGGCCGGCGCCTACGACTTCCTCGTCAAGCCGGTCGAGCCCGCACAGGTCGAGCACGTCGTCGAGCGCTGTTTCCGCGACCGCGCCGTCCGCAACCGGTTGCGCCACCTCACCCGGGAGGCCTCCGAGCCGTACTCGCTCGCCCGGCTGGTGGGCCGCTCGCCGGCCATGATCGAGATCTACAAGATGATCGGCACGCTGGCCCGGTCACGGACGCCGGTCCTCATTCGCGGCGAGACCGGAACCGGGAAGGAGCTCATCGCGCGCGCCATCCATTACAACTCCGACGCGGCGGACGAGCCGTTCATCGCGGTGAACTGCACCGCGCTCCCTCCCACGCTCCTCGAATCCGAGCTCTTCGGCCACGTCCGCGGCGCCTTCACCGGCGCCGACCGCGACCGCAAGGGCCGTTTCGAGCTCGCTGGATCCGGCACGATCTTCCTCGACGAGATCGGCGACACCACGCCGGAGTTCCAGGCCAAGTTGCTGCGCGTCGTCCAGGACCGGGAGTTCTACCCCGTGGGTGGCGACCGGCCGCGCAGCACCCGTGCCCGGATCATCGCGGCGACGCACCGGCCCATCGAGAGCCTCGTCCGGGAGGGGCGCTTCCGCGAGGACCTCTACTTCCGCCTCAAGGTCGTCGAGATCACCGTCCCGCCGCTCCGGGAACGCCGCGCGGACATCCCGCTGCTCGTGGATCACCTGATCCGGAAGGCGTGCCGGGAGCTGCACGTGGATCTGCGCGTCGTGCCGGACGACGTCATGGCCGCCATCGTCGCCTACGACTGGCCGGGCAACGTGCGCGAGCTCGAGAACGCCCTCACCCGTGCCGTCGTCCTCGCCCGCGGCCCCGCCATCCGTCTCGAAGACCTCGCCCTGGGGGCGGGGATCGGCGGTGCGGAGCCCCAGCCGGAGGACGAGAGCCTGGAGGCGGTCATGCGCGCACACATCGCCCGGATCCTGCGCCGCACGGGCGGCAACAAGCGCGAGGCGGCCCGGGTGCTGCGCATCTCCCGCTCCCGCCTGGACCGGCTCCTGAAGAAGTACGAGCTGGTGTAGCGAAACGGGGCCACCCTGGCCCCGTTTCGAGGCCGGCCGGGCCTGAGCCGCGACCGGACCTGCCCCGTTAACTCTCTCTACGACACGAGATTGGACCGGGCGCTGGTGCGGGCACGGTCCGTGCCAGTGTACGCGCGCCGAGAGGTGAGGCTGGGACCCGCCGGGTCGCGAGGGGCGGCGTGTGCCCCGCGGCGGGGGCAGAAGGAAAGAAGGACGGGAGATGCGCGGTCTATTCTTCGGCACAGGGAAACAGCGGGCGGAGCGGAAGGCCACGCTCGCCGAGGAACTCGAGGAACTGGAACGACAGGCGCGCGAAGCGTCGCCGGGCTACGACGCCCAGCTCTACAATCGCGCGGCCGATCTCTGTTTGAACGCTGGCGACCGGGCCACGGCGCTGAAGTATCTGGGCCGTGCCATCGATGCGTACCTGGACACGGGTCGGTTCAACGCTGCGGCGGTCCTGTGCCACAAGGTCCTGCGGATCTCGCCGGAGGCGGTGCGGGCGAGGTCCACGCTGACGTGGCTGGCGTTGGGGCAGGGGGACGTGGAGGGGGCGGAGCGAGCGCTGGCCGATTACGTCACGGCGGCGCAGCGGGCGGGGCAGGAAGTCCTGGCGATGAAGCAACTCCGGATGATGGCGGAGGCCACGCCCAGTCAGCGGCTGCGCGAGGCGCTGGCGTTCTGGCTGATGGACCTGGGCGACCACGACGGCGCGGACCAGGTCCTGGGCGAGGTCTACGCCGAACGCAACGGACTCCGTCCGCCCCGGCCCGAGGACCAGGGCCGTCGGTGGATGACGGTGTTGAGAGCGACGACGATGGGCCCGACGGAGCTGCGGCACGTCGAGCCCGGCACGGAAACGGCGGAGCCCGCGCTGGCGTTCGTCTGATGGCGGGGTCCGCACGACAGGTCGACGTGGAGTCGGCCCGGCGGCTGGAAGGACGTACGCCCGCGCCTTCCGCCACGGCCGCACGCCACCCCGTGGGCGACGGGCGACGTGCGCGGGAGCTGCGCCTTGCGGCGGCGTTCGAGCAGGCCGCGGTCGGGATGGCGGTGCTGGGGCTGGATTGGCGGTGGTTGGATGTGAACGCCCGGCTGCTCGAGCTCCTGGGGTACGATGGAGCGGAGCTGCGGGCCCGACCCCTCCACGAGCTCGTCCATCCGGCGCACCGCGTCGCGCACCAGGTGCTCGCCCGGCGGCTCTCCCGGGGCAAACTGGACAGCTACTCCCTCGAGCAACGGCTCCTCCGCAAGGACGGCACGGCGGTCTGGGTGGAGCTCAAGGCCGTACGGGTGCGCATGCCCGATGGCGGAGAAGACCAGGTCGTCATTGTGGTGGACGAGGTGGGGGAGCGGCGGGGGATGCTGGATGAGCTGCGGACGACGCAGCAGCACCAGGAGGCGCTGCTCTCCAACATCCCGGATGCCGCCTGGTTGAAGGCGGTGGACGGACGCTACCTCGCGGTCAACTACGCCTTCGCGCGGGCATGCGGCTGGACGAGATCCGAGATCGTGGGCCGTACCGACCGCGAGATCTGGCCGGAGGAGCAGGCGGCGCGCTGCCGCGAAGAGGACAGGCGCGTCCTGGAGTCGGGTCAGCCGCTCGTCACCGAGGAGCGCATCGAGACCGGCGATGGCACCGTCCGCTGGTACGAGACCGTCAGGGCGCCGGTGCGCGATGCCACAGGCGGATGGCTCGGCACCGTGGGGATCCGGCGCGACATCACGGAGCGCAAGCAGGCCGAGGAAGCGCTGCGGCGGAGCGAGGAGCAGCTCCGGCAGGTCCTGAAGCTCGAGGCCGTGGGTCGCCTCGCGGGCGGCATTGCGCACGACTTCAACAACATCCTCACCGCGGTGGGCGGACACGCGGCGCTCCTGCTGGAGGAGATCCCGCCGGGCGATCCGCTACGGGCGGACCTGGAGGAGATCAAGCGCGGCGTGGACCGTGCCACGTCCCTCACGCGGCAGCTCCTCGCCTTCAGCCGCAAGCAGGTCTTGAAGCCGCGGGTCCTCGATCTGACGAGCGTCGTCGCGGAGACCGAACAGATGCTGCGCCGGCTGATCGGGGAGGACATCGATCTACGCACCTCCGCCGAGCCCGGGTTGGGCCGCGTGCTGGCGGATCCAGGCCAGATCCAGCAGGTGATCCTCAACCTCGCGGTGAACGCGCGAGACGCGATGCCGGACGGCGGACGGCTGTCCATCGAGCTGGCCAACGTGGACGTGGACGAGGAGATGGCGCGTCGCCACGTGCCCGAGCAGCCCCCGGGCCGCTACGTCCGGCTGACGGTGTCGGACACCGGCACGGGCATCCCGCACCACATCCAGCCGCACATCTTCGAGCCGTTCTTCACGACGAAGGAAAAGGGCAAGGGCACTGGGCTCGGCCTCTCCACGGTCTACGGCATCGTCAAGCAGAGCGGCGGGTTCATCTGGGTCTACAGCGAGCCGGGCCAGGGAGCGACGTTCAAGATCTACCTGCCCCGCGTGGATGCGCCGGCCGAGCAGACGCCGGCGCCGCAGCCGGAGGTCGCAGCGCACGCGGGCGAGGAGACGATCCTGCTCGTGGAGGACGAACCGGCGGTGCGCGACCTCGCCCAGCGCATCCTGCGCCGCAAAGGGTACCGCGTGATCGTCGCGTCGAACGGACGGGAGGCGCTGGACCTCGTGGAGCGCCAGGAGGGCCCGATCGACCTGCTCGTCACCGACCTGATCATGCCGCAGATGGATGGCCGCGAGCTGGCCCAGCGGCTGGCGGCCCTGCGTCCGGGCCTCCCGGTGCTCTTCATGTCCGGCTACACCGGGGACACGATCGCGCAGCGCGGCGTGCTCGACCCGGACGTCGCCTTCATCGAGAAGCCGTTCAGCCCCGAAGGCCTGGCACGGAAGGTCCGCGAGATCCTGGACGCCAGGGTGGCGGTGTGAGCGAGCGGCCGGCGCGGCCCATGGCCGTCCGCGCCGCTCGTCACCACCCCGGCGCGATCTGGACCCCCCAGTGCCAGCCCCTGTCCGGCCGCTGGAAGGGGTAGGCGTAGTACGCCTCGAGCACCAGGTAGCCGAACAGGTTGAACCGCGCGCTCAACCCCGTGCTGAAGACCGGGATGCGGTCCGGCGAGCGGCGCGCGAATTCGAGGGTCACCCCTTCCTCGCCCGTCCACGCTGCGCCCGCGTCCAGGAACACGCTCAGCTCGGTGGGCAGCATGGGGAAGTCGATCAGGCCGTAACGCTCCGTGCCGAACAGCGGCACCCGCAGCTCGAGGTTCGCCACGGCGAGACGACTGCCGACCAGGCGGTCGAACTCGGGGCAGTCCACGGTGCCGCTGCATTCGCTGGCACGGAACGATCCGATCTCATAGCCGCGCACGAGCGTCTGCTCACCGAGGAAGAGGGGGCCCAGCCGGTCACTGTCCGCGTCCGGGCCGTAGCGGCCGTAATGCACGCCCCGCAGCGCGAGCGTGAACGGCGCGCGGAACAGGTAGCGGCGCCAGTCCGCGAGCAGCGTCCCGAACGAGAGCGACCCGAAGCGCGGCGACACCTCGAACCGGTAGCGGGAACCCGAGATCGGCGAGGTGAACCCGAAGTACGAGTTGTCGCCCACGAACGCGGCGGCGACCTGTCCGAGGTGCACCCCCTCCGGCGCCGGCAGGCTGCGTGTTGACCGTGCGACCTCGGAACCGCCCACCGTGATCACCTCCTCGACCTCGTTGTCGAAGCCCACGTGGACGTACCCGCCCGTGAGCTCGAAGCGGCGCGTCGTCGAGAACGGGTACTGCGTCCCGACCACCGCCTGGTCGTAGTAGGTGCGCGAGCGGTACTGTGAGATGCGCCGACCCAGCAAGACCTGGCCGTCCACCTGCACCGGCACGGTTTCCAGCGTGGTGAACCCGGTCAGGTACGGCACACGCCCGCCACCCGCGAGCCAGTTCCAGCGCCGCGCGCGGTTGATGTAGAACGCCTCCCCGCCGAGGTCCTTGAGCGTCCCGGCCGCCGCCGCGCTCACGGCCAGCACGCGGTTGCCCAGCATGTCACCGAAGTACAGGGCGGTGCTCCCACCCAGGAACGTGCCGAAGCTGCCCGTGCTCACGCCGATCGTGGGCGCGCCGATGTAGTCGAGGCCCAACGAAGGCCGGTAGCTGACCTCCTCGTAATCCCCCGGCGGCGGCAGCCATGCCAGCGGATCGGCCAGGTACGCACCGACCTGCGTCTCCGCCGTGGTCGGCGGCAGCACGCTGGCGACGGTCGTGGCCTTGTCCGGAGCCACGGGCGTGCCCACGGCCTCCTCGGGGTCCAGCGCGTGGATGGCATAGCCGCGATTCTCGAAGATCGAGAACACGAGCCGGCCGGTCTGCGCCGCAACGGACAGCGCCGGCGCGAGCGCCGTGATCCCGCTCACGCCCGTGGCGACGCGCGTCACCTGGAAGAGCTCGCCGCTGTCCAGCGCGAGCCGATAGATGTCGCTGAACCCCTCGCGGTCCGAAACGAAGTACAGACTCCCGCCATCCGGCGAGAACGCCGGGCTGATGTGCTTCGCGCCTTCGAAGCCGGGCAGGAGCTCGATCTCGCCGCCTGCGGCGTCGATCCGCGCCAGGCGCAGCGTGCCGTAACTCAAGCGCGAGAAGTCGGTCGAATCGCCCCGGTCGGTCACGAAGACCAGCGTCCGGCCGTCCGGCGACCACACCGGCTGGAGATCCGCGTACCGGTCCCGCGTGAGCTGGCGCACGTCGCCGCTCTCGAGATCCAGCACGTACAGGTCGCTGATCCCGCCGGCCATGCCCGAGAACGCGATGCTCCGGCCGTCTGGCGACCACGCGGGGCCCGAGATGGCGCCCACACCCGGCACGCCGATCCGTCGCTCGACCCGGCCAGACGCTACGTCCAGAATCGCGAGCTGGTTGTCTCCCTCTGCGATCGCGACGAACGCGAAGCGCCGCCCGTCCGGCGACCACGAGCCGGCGGAGTTCATGAAGCTGATCGCATCGAAGTGTGCGTCCGACGCCGGGCCCGCCAGCTTGCGCACGACCTCGCCCGTCTGCGCGTCCGCGACCCAGATCTCCACCGTGAACAGCCCGCGTTCCGAGAAGAAGGCGACGTAGCGCCCGTCCGGGCTCACCACGGGAGACAGGTTCATGTCGCCCGGCTCCTCCACGGCGATGAGCCGCTGACCCACGTCGGCGGGGGCCGTGCGGCCCTGGATCAGCGGGAAGTAGGCAGAGCGGATGGCCGCGTGCCACTCCGCGGAGAGCTCGGCGCTCGTCGTGTTGAGCACACGCGCCAGCGCTGGGCCCCAGCCCTGGTGTGTCGCCGCGCGGAAGAGGACGGCCGCCGTCGAGTCGCTCCATCGCCCGCCGATGTACGCCCACAGCGCGTGGCCGAAGCGGTACGGGAAGTAGCGCGAGTCCCTCGTCAACTGCTCGATGGTCGGCATGTCGCCCCGCAGCACGGCGTCGCGCAACCACATCGCCGTGTGCGGATCATCGCGCCCGAGCGAGAGGTACTCCGCCAGCCCCTCGACCACCCACAGCGGCAGGCGGCTCAGGCCCGACAGGCCGCCGCCCTGCGGCGACGACGCGAGATCGTACTGGAACGCGTGCACCAGCTCGTGGCCCAGCACGTGGTCCGTCTCACGGTACACGCCGGTCAGCGGCATGACGACGCGCTCGCGCAACGCCTCCGTCACGCCGCCCGTCCCCTCGCCGATCATCCCTTCGATCACGTTCGTCTGCTGGAAGTCCGGGTGGTCGGCGTACAGGATGATCGGCGTCTTGCCCGTCAGGTCGTGTCCGAACACACCCGCCAGGCGGCCATACCAGCGCTCCGCCATCCGCGCGGCGTCCGCCGCCGCCTCTGTAGCGGGCGGGTAGTAGTGCAGGTCGAAGTGGTCGGTCCGCAGGACGCGGAAATCGAACGTCTCGTACTGGACCTTGTTGCGTCCGAAATACTGAGCGGATGCCTGTCCCGGGAAGAAGACGGCCGCGAGGACCAACGAGGCGAGCGCCGCCGGCAGCCGCCGCGGCCCGGGCGCGGCGAGGCCGCGGCCCACTCGGTCGTCACCCATATCGCATCACCCTCCTGACTGGAACCCGACGACGCGCCCCGACGGCCACACGCCCGCTCCACGCGTGCGCGAGAACGGTCGAGGCGTGTCGCGCCGAACGGCGTGCAACGGGCGAGTGCCGTACCAGTCGGGGCCTCGCGCCGCGACCGGTCTGGACGCGTCTACGGGTGGGCGTATGCGCTGACCCGCCTCCCAGCGCGCGCTCCCCTCGCAAGGAGGAACCAGTGATCCTCGTTGCAGGCGCCACCGGCCAGCTCGGCGGTCTGATCGCACGCCGTCTCCTCGCCCGTGGTGAAGTCGTACGCATCCTCGTGCGGCCCGGTTCCGATGACCAGCCCCTCGTGGAGCTGGGCGCACAGCCCATGTTCGGCGATCTCAAGGACCCGCCTTCGCTTGCGGCGGCCTGCCAGGGCGTCAGCGTCGTGCTCACAACGGCCGATTCAGCAGCGCGCGGCGGCGCGGACACGGTCGAGACCGTCGTCTGCTCGGCAACCGCTCCCTCATCGATGCAGCGAAGGCGGCCGGAGTGGAGCAGTTCGTCTTCACGTCCGCCCTCGGCGCCGACCCGGCCAGCCCGGTCCTCTTCCTCCGTGCAAGAGGCGAGACAGAGCGCTACCTCCGCGAGAACGGGATGACGTACACGATCCTCGCGCCGAACATCCTCAATGGTAGTCTGGGGGGCGGATGGTGGTGGGGCTGGTCGCGCTGGAAGGGCGGCCGGTGACGCCGGTGGGGGAAGGCCGCAGCAGGCACTCGTTCGTGTCGGTGGACGAGGTCGCGGCGTTCGCGGTCGCGGCCGTGGGCCACCCCGACGCGATGAACCGGACCATCGCGATCGGCGGCCCGGAGCCGGTGACGTGGCGCGACATCGTCGCCGCCTACGAGCGCTCCCTCGGCCGCGGCATCGAGGTTCGCGCCATCCCGCCCGGGCAGCCGCTCCCCGGTCTGCCGGACGTGGTCTCACAGCTCGCGGCCGGCATGGACGCGTATGACTCACCGCTCGACATGGCCGAGACGGCGGCCGAGTTCGGCGTGAGGCTCACACCGCTCGAACAGTTCGTCCGGCGGCACACGACGCACTGAACTGCACGAGTGCATCCGCGGGCACGAGGAGGCGCAACGATGGGGTCCGTGCGCCGGCTCGTGCCCGTACACGTGCTCGGCCTCGTACTCCTCCACCGGCAGAGACAGCGTCAGAGACTCGGGTCGCCGTCCGCGGCGCGCCGCAACCACAGTGTGCGATCGCATTCCAGCGGCAGCCCGTGGCGTTCGCGCCAGGCCAGCTCCGCGAACCGCTCCGCGAAGTGCCGGACCACCGTGTCCGGCGGCGCCGCCTTGTGCTGGCTCTGGACGCGCAGGTCGCACTGGTCGTTGACGTAGTCAATGAGATAGAACGGCCGCCCGTCCGCCTGGTACGGCGTGTCCGCCACCGCTGGCTCGTCCGCCAGGCAGATCTCGGTGGAGAAGAAATCCATCCTCGTCAGGCGCGCGACCTCCGCGGAGAGACGGGCCAGCGGCAGGAGCTGGTGCGATGCCATCTCGCGCAGGCTCACGTGCCGGTACTCCGACGTCTCCGGGCTCCACCAGCACGGAACGATCTCGCCGAAGAGATAGAAGACGCGCCACCACGCGGGCCGCTCCCGGCCCTCGTCGTCTTCCAGCCACGCGTACCGGATCTGCCGCTGGATGAGGTAATCGTCGGTGCGGTCGTGGTCCCGGGCACGGGCGATCGCGTCTCGCTCCGGAGGCGCTCCGAGCACGACGCCGCGCCAGCCCCAACCCCGCGCCGGCTTGATCACCACCCGGTCGCCCAGGATCTGACGCTCCTCCGCTGTGAGGGAGCGGTCCGGCATCCACCGCCGCAACACCACCGTCGGCGGGACGGGGAGCCCCGCGCGCTCCAGTCGGTGGTGCGTCGCCGCCTTGTGGTCCGCCAGCGCAGCCGCGTCTGGGTCATCGATCACCCGGCCGCCGCAGTCCTTCACCGCGTAGCAGAGCTGGACGTAGGGGTCCTCTTCCTGCCCCCACGCCGCCGTCAGGTCGAGCAGGACCCGCACACGCAGCCGGCCGTCGCACAGCTCCCGCCGCAGGTCCTCCACCACGTCCGCGTGCGCGACCTCGCAGCTCAACCCCCGCAGCGCGCACGCGTCGCGAAGCCAGCCCAGGAACGCCTCGCCGTCCGCCCGCTGCCCGACACAGAGGTCCACCACCTCACGGCTCCGCCGCACACGCGGCGCCCCACCCATGGCCCCTCCCGCAAGCGTACGCCGCGCAGGATCCCCTTCCAGGCCGTCCAGTCGCCCACCGGTCGCCACCACCGACACCACGTCCAGCGCCCCGCCTGCCGGCGGCCCGGCGCTCCCGGGGCCGGCCTCGGCCACTGCGTCCGCCAGGGCCGGCACTTCCACCGCCGCAGCGGCGACGCCGGCCCCCGGGCCCTCCGGCGCCGGCGCGGCGCTTCTGGCCTCCGGTTCCTCAGCACCACCCGCCGCGTCCCCTGTCTCCCGCGCCGACACGGCCCGCAGCCGCCCCGGCAACCCCGACCTCCGCTCCTCCATGTGCGCCTCCGCGAACGCCTCGCGAACGTGGTCCCCCGCGCCCCGGGCCAGCGCGCACGCGGCTCCGCGGCCGCCGTCGCACCCCGAACGGCGCCGGATCCGGCCTCACCCTGGCTCCCAACGCCCGCAACGTTTGCGCCCGTCCCCCGGCGGCCGCTGCGCCACGCTGGTGTTTTGCAATGCGTCACCCCTTGCATTCTGCAAGACGGCTTGCTAGCTTCACGACCGTCCTTCCGTTCGCCGGTGGATCCCGACCGGCGCGTCTCCCCGGACAAACACGTTCCTTTTCCTGCATGGGCCAGCCGCGGACCCGGAGTCTGCTTCGTTGGCTGTACCTCGGCCGTATCACCGTTGCGGCGGGCTTGTTCGCCGGCACCCTGCTCGTCTGGGCGGAGACGGCGCCCGCCACCACTCGCCTGGTCACGCTGCTGCTGCTCGCGGCGCTGGCCGTGACGGCGGGCAGCGTGTGGCACACCCACGTGCGCGGTCGCGAGCCGAGGCGCGGGTTCCTGTACGGCCAGGTCGCGTTCGACACGCTGCTGGTCACCGTGGCCGTGTATCTGACGGGCGGCGTGGAGAGCGACCTCGCGCCCCTCTACATCCTGGTCATCGCCGCGGGCGCGCTGCTGCTCCCGCTGCCCGGCGGCGTCCTGATCGGCCTGCTCGCCAGCGCACTGTTCGTCGGGCAGGCGGTGCTGCTGAGCGGCCGCTCGCCGTCCGCGATGATGGGCGTGCAGATCGTGCTGTTCACCGCGGTCGCGCTGGCGACGGGCTACCTGGGCGACCGCCTCCGGCAGGCAGGGGCGGAGCTGGGGGAGGCCCGCACGGAGCTGAGGCAGCTCCGTGCCGAGACGAGCGACATCCTGCGCGCCATGGAAACGGGCGTCGTGACGGTGGATGGCGCGGGCCGGCTCGTCTACCTGAACCCGGCGGCGCAGCGGATCCTGGGGCTGCCGCCCCAGAAGCGCGCAGGGGTTCCCGTGCTGGAGGAGCTGGCGGACCGGGTCCCTGGCCTGGCGGATCTGGTGCGGCGGACGGCCGAGAGCGGCGGGCCGATCCGGCGACAGGAGATCCGGCTGGTGACGGACGCGGGGGAGCGGGTGCTCGGCATCCGGACCACGGTGGTCATGCGGGAGGACGGCCCGTGGGTGACCGCGGTGTTCCAGGACATCACGGACGGCAAGCGCGTGGAGGAGCTGAACCGCCGGACGGAACGGCTGCAGGCGGTGGCGGAGCTGGCGGCCTCGCTGGCGCACGAGATCAAGAACCCGCTGGCTTCGATCCGGAGCGCGGTCGAGCAGCTCGGCGGAGAGGGGTTGGACCGGGAGGATCAGGCGGAGCTGCAGCGGCTGGTCATCTCGGAGTCGGACCGTCTGGCCCGCCTGCTCTCCGACTTCATCGAGTTCAGCCGCGTGGAGGTGCGCGGCTACCGCCCCCTGGATCTGGGCGCGGTGGCGGCCGAGGCGATCGGGCTGGTCGAGCAGCATCCGGATGCGTCGGGCTGCGCGCGGATCGAGTTCCGGCGGCCCGAGGAGCCGCTGATCGTGGAAGGCGACGCCGACCTCCTCCACCGCACCATCTTCAACCTCGTGCTCAACGCGGTGCAGCATTCGGGACCGAACGGACTCGTGCGCGTGGAGATCGGCCGGATCGAGGAGCCCGAGCTGCCGCCCGGCGTCCAAGTCAAGGCGCCGGTCCGCATCGCTGTGCAGGACAACGGCCCGGGCATCCGGCCGGAAGACGTGCCCCGCATCTTCGACCCGTTCTTCAGCACGCGGCGGGGCGGGACCGGCCTCGGCCTGGCGCTGGTGCATCGCGCGGTGCAGGCGCACGACGGCGCGATCCTGGTGGACGGCGGGGCGGGGCAGGGCGCGCACTTCACGGTTTACCTGCCGGCGCGGCGTGAGGCGCCGGCCGCCGGGTGGAGGGCGTGAGCGAGATGGCGTTGAAGGTTCTCGTGGTCGACGACGAGACCGCGATCCTGCGGTCGCTCCAGATCCTGCTCAAAGGCGAGGGCTTCCAGGTCGCCATCGCTCAGAGCGGGCGGGAAGCGGTGGAACTGTTCTCCGAGTTCCAGCCCGATGTCGTCCTCACCGACATCCGCATGCCCGGCATGGACGGCCTCGAGCTGCTCGCGGCGCTGCGCCAGCAGGATCCGGAGGTGCCCGTCATCCTGATGACGGCGCAGGCATCGCTCCAGTCCGCGGTCCAGGCGGTCAACCAGGGCGCCTTCTACTACCTCCAGAAACCGTTCAGCAACGCGGACCTCATCGCGCTCTGCCGTCGGGCGGGCGAGACTCACGAGCTCAAGCGCGAGAACCGCGCACTCAAGCACGAGATCCGGCGGCGCGACCAGGCGCGGGGCGTGCGGCCCGTGGGCAAGAACCGCGCGTTCCTCGAGGTCGTCCGGCTCGCCGAGACCGTCGCGCCCACGGACTCGACCGTGCTCATCACGGGAGAGAGCGGCACCGGCAAGGAGATCCTCGCCCGCTACATCCACGCCCTCTCCGAGCGGCACAGCAAGCCGTTCGTCTCCGTCAACTGCGGCGCGCTGCCGGAGAACCTGCTCGAGTCCGAGCTGTTCGGCCACGTGAAAGGCGCCTTCACCGGAGCGGTGCGGGACAAGGAGGGGCTGCTCGTGGCCGCGCGCGGCGGGACGTTCTTCCTGGACGAGGTGGCGGAGATGTCTCCCTCGCTCCAGGTCAAGCTGCTCCGCGCGCTCCAGGAGCGCGAGGTCATCCCGGTCGGTGCGACCTCGCCCGTCTCCATTGACGTGCGCGTGATCGCGGCGACCAACCGCGACCTCGAGCTCGAGATGCGCAGGGGCACGTTCCGCAGCGACCTCTACTACCGCCTCAACGTGATCGCGCTGCACCTGCCGCCGCTGCGTGAGCGGATCGACGACCTGCCGCTGCTGGCCGACCACTTCCTCCAGCGCCTCTCGGCCGAACGCAAGGGAGGGCCGCTGCGCCTCAGCGAGGAGGCGCTCGCCGCCATGCAGCGCTACGACTGGCCCGGGAACGTCCGCGAGCTGGAGAACGCGCTCGAGCGCGCCGCGGTCATCACGAAGGGCGACGTCATCGGGCTGGACGCGTTGCCCCGGCGCATCGTCGAGGCCCCGGCCGCGCCGCTCGTTTCGGACCGGCCGCACGTCAACCCCACGCTCGAGGTCATCGAACGCGCCTACATCATGTGGGTGCTCCAGGCGGAAGGCGGCAACAAAGCGCGGGCCGCCGAGGTACTGGGGATCGATCCCTCGACCCTGTACCGCAAGCTCAACCGCTACGGAGTCACCGAGGCATGACCCTGCGCTGGAACGACGTCCGCATCAGTGTGCTCATGCCCGTCTACAACGAGGCGGCGCACGTGACCAAGGCCATCGAGCGTGTCCGGGCGGTGCCGCTGGACATCGAGATCATTTGCGTGGACGACGGCTCGACCGACGGCACCCGCGAGATCCTCCGGCACCTCGAGGAGCACGGCGTGATCGACCGCCTCATCCTCCAGCCGAAGAACATGGGGAAGGGCGCCGCGGTGCGGGCCGCGATCCAGGCCGCGACGGGCGATGTCATGGTGATCCAGGATGCCGACCTCGAGTACGACCCCTCGGAGTATCCGCGCCTGCTCGAACCGATCCTGGACGGCCGGGCCGATGCGGTCTTCGGCAGCCGGTTCCTGGGTGGTCCGCACCGCGTCCTCTACTTCTGGCACCGCGTGGGCAACGGGCTGCTGACACTGCTCTCCAACATGCTCACGGACCTGAACCTGAGCGACATGGAGACGTGCTACAAGATGGTGCGCTCGGACCTGATGAAGACGCTGCCGCTGATCTCCAACCGGTTCGGCATCGAGCCGGAGCTCACCGCGCGTCTCGCCCAGGCCGGCGCGCGCATCTACGAGGTCCCGATCAGCTACAGCGGCCGCACCTACGCGGAGGGGAAGAAGATCGGCTGGAAGGACGGCGTCGCGGCGCTGTGGCACATCTTCCGTTACAACCTGCTCCCGCCGAAGGCGCCGCGCTTCGAGCCGCGGCCGCTCCAGCCGCGGCGGGAGGCGAGGCGCGAGGTGGAAGTGGGCGGCCCACGCGTCCGTGAGGCGGCGCGGCCGGATGCGGAGAGGTGAGGATGCGCGGCAGCGCCGGCGCGCTCTCCCACGCGCGGCGAGGGGTCGGCGCCCTGCTGGTCCTCCTCGTCACGTTCCCACTCTACCGGCTGCTCGACGGACGCGAGACGGGGCCCGCCGGTCGGGCGACCCTCAGCATCCTGGAGACGTACGCCTCCCTCCTGTGGACGGGCTTCGCCGTCACGCTGATCCCCGGCCTCCTGGCGGGCTACCTGCTGGCGCCGGATGCGCTCGGGCGATGGCTCGCGCCCCTCGGCCGCTGGCTTACCGCCATGCCCGCGGCCGCGTTCGGCGCCGTCGCGGCCCTGGCCTCCACGGCCCTCACCGCCGCCTTCAGTCTCTTCGTCCTGGATGGAAAGCCGAACCTGATCGACGCCATGAGCCAGCTCCTGCACGCGCGGTATCTCGCCGCAGGGGAGCTGGCGGGGCCGGCGTCGCCCTTCGCCCCTTTCTGGCACATCCAGAACACCGTCCTGACGCCGAACGGGTGGGTCTCCCATTACCCGCCCGGCCACATCGCCCTGCTCGCCCTTGGGTTCCGACTCGGGGCCGTCTGGCTCGTGGGGCCGCTGCTCCAGGGGATGACGGTCCTCCTCAGCTGCCTGGCCGCGGAGCGCCTGCTGGGGGAGAACCGCGTCGCCGTGCGCCTCGGAACCGTGTTCGTGGCGCTCAGCCCGTTCATGATCGGGCTCGCCGGCGCCTACATGAACCACGCGACCGCGGCCGCGTTCGGCGCGCTGGCGGTCTACGCTGCCGTCCGGGCCCGCGACGGAAGCGCGTGGTGGAGCGTCCTCGCCGGTTCTGCCATCGGGATGGTCTTTGCCACGCGTCCGCTCACGGGCGTCGTCATCGCCGTCGTCGCGGCCGGCGTGTGGCTCCTCTCGCGGGAGTGGTTGCGCGACACCTCCTGGCGCGGCGTGGCGCTGCGCTGCGCCGGCGTGCTGAGCGGAGCCGCGCCGCTGCTCGCGGCCCTGGCCCTCTACAACCACCACTTTTTCGGGAGCCCGCTTCGTTTCGGGTACGACGTCGCCCTGGGGCCGGCCGCGCGGCCGGGGTTCCACCGCGACCCGTGGGGCAACGTCTACGGCCCCGTCGAGGCGCTGGCCTACACGTCCTCGGACCTCGTCGCGCTGAGCCTGAACCTGCTCGAGACGCCGCTGCCGGCCGTCGCGCTCGTCGGCGCATTCCTCCTCTGTGCGCCGCGGTTGAGTGAGGGCGAGCGGATCATCACGACATGGGCGCTCCTGCCCGTGGTCGCGAACTTCTTCTACTGGCATCACGGCCTCTGGATGGGGCCGCGCATGCTTTACGAAGCAGGACCGCCGTGGGCGCTCCTGACGGCGGGCGCGGCGACGGGCCTCGTCCACATGGTCCCGGTCGAGCGCCACCTCACCGTCGGACGCCGCTACTCGCCTCGCGCTGCCCTCACTGCGTCGCTCCTCGTGGCCTGGTTCGTCGGGCTCGCGTACCTGGCGCCGGCCCGGCTCCTCAGCTACGGCCGCGACTGGCTCCCCAGCATGCGCATCGAGCCGCCACGCACGCCCCATCCGTCGCTCGTCTTCGTGCACGGGGCATGGACGGGGCGCATTGCCATGCGGCTCGCCGGCAACGGGATGCGGCTCGATTCCCTCGAGACCGCGTTGCGGCGGAACTCGACCTGCGCCCTGCATGCGTTCGCGGCGGGCTATCCTGACGGCTTCACGGGCGAGGACCGAGCGCCGTTCATTGACTTTGAGGCGCGCGCGGGCCGGCCGTCAGGGCACGCGCCGGTCGAGATCGCTCCCGACAACTGGATCCTCGTGCGGAGCGGCGAGGCGATGTCGCCGGAGTGCGCACGGGAGATCCACGCGGATCGCAACGGCGTGGTGGACATCGCGCCGATGCTGTGGCAAGGCGACCTGCCTGGCCTTCCGGCCACGGGGGCCATGTTCGTCCGCGACCTCGGCCCGGAGGCGAACGCCGCGCTCATCGCGGCTCAGCCCGGGCGTGTGCCGTACGTCTTCTTCACCCCGTCTCCCGATCGCGAACCCGTGCTCGTGCCTTACGACCAGGGCATCGCGGCGATCTGGGGGCAAGAGTCGCTCGCCGCGTCCCATGTGAGGATCGGGCCCGGCGTCGTCCATGGACCGGCCGCACCATGAAGATCGCGACTCCGCCATCCGCCCGGGCCCCGTTCGCTCTCCTCGCCGCAATCCTCATCATCGCTGGCGCGGCCATCGTCGGCGCCATGCGCCAGACCTCGATGACGTTCGACGAGATCGTGCTGATGGCGGGCGGCGCACGCGGCTACGAGACCGGCAAGTTCGACCTGGTCCCCGAACAGGGGCCCATCATGCAATACGTCTACGGGCTGCCGATCTACCTCGCTCGTCCGAACTTCCCGGACGAGCCGCAGTTCGAGGCCAGACCGCCGCGAGGCTACCACTACTACTACGGTCGGAAGTTCTTCTTCGAGGCCGGCAACGATCCCGAGCGCCTGACGTTCCTCGGCCGCCTGGGCGCCGTGGCGTGCGCCCTCGCGACCGTTGCCGTCGTCTACGCGTTCACGCGGCGCGCTGCGGGAGAGACGGCGGCGCTGCTCGCGGCGGCCCTCGTTGCGTTCTTGCCGGACATCCTGGCGCACGGAGGCGTCGCCTACAACGATGTCCCCCACGCGCTGGCGTTCTTCGCCGCCGTGTGGGTGATCGACGCCGCTGTCCGCTCACCGACGATCGCCCGCGGGGCGCTGGCCGGCGCGCTCGTCGCGCTCGCCATCGGCGTGAAGTTCAGCGCCCTCGCCCTCGGTCCCATCGCCGTCCTGCTCGCCGGAGCAGAGGCGCTGGCGCGCGGGTGGGAGCGCGCCTGGCTACGGCGCCTGGCGCTCGCGGGAGTCACGGGGATACTGGTCGGCTACATCGCCCTCGTCGCGATCTACCTCGGCGACCTCACGCTCGCGGACCTGCGCTGGGGCCTGGACTTCACCTTCCGGCACGTGCGCGAAGGACACGGCGTGCCGGGCTACCTCCTGGGCGAGTTGAGCGCCGACGGCTGGTGGTACTTCTACCCGGTCGCTTTCCTCCTCAAGACCCCGGCGGCGTTCCATGCGCTGATCGTGCTCGCCGTCGCGGGCTTGCTGACCACGGCCAGGCGCGCCGGGTTGCTGGAGTCGCGCCTGCGGGCCCCGGTGATCGCCGGCGTGGTCTTCCTGGCATCGCTGCTCCAATCGAACCTCGTGATCGGGTTCAGGCACGCCCTGCCACTCGTCGTGATCGTCTGCGTGCTCGCCGGGGCCGGCGCCGCGCGGCTCTGGCAGGGTGGCCGGCGCCACGTGCAGTTCGTCGTCCTCGCCCTCGTCCTTTGGTACGCCGGCTCGTCGCTCTCCTACTATCCGCACTTCCTCGCGTACACCAGCGAGTACGTGCCGGGGCGCGACCGCGGCCACGAGGCGCTGCTCGACTCCAGCCTGGACTGGGGTCAGGGCCTCCTCGAACTCCGCGAGTACATGCGGGGGGCGGGGATCTCCCCCGTGTACCTGAGCTACTTCGGTTCCGCCCTCCCCGAGGGGTACGGGATCGATTACGTGCCGCTGCCGAGCTTCTTCCCGCTGCCGCCCCGGACCGGGCCGGACGATGGCGGGGACCGTCCGTCACACATCGTGGTCTCGGCGACGAACCTACACGGCGTCTATCTGCCGGGCGATCCGTTCCGCCAGCTCCGCCAGGTCGCGCCGGACACGATCCTCGCCCACACCCTCTTCGTGTACCGGATCGATGAGTGAGCGCGAGGGAAGGTGGGGGCCGGCACTGCTGGGATGTGGGCCCGTCCGGGTCGATACGCCGCTCGCGGTTCTGCGGCCGTCGTTTCGTTGGGCGCTGTGCGTGCGCGAGAGATTCACGGAGAACGGCTCGGATGACCGATGAACTCGGCTGAGGAAGCGCTCGTCACGGAGCAGGAGCGAGCCGCTCGTCTCCAGAGGCGCTGGCTGCTTGCGGTCGCGCTGTTGGCCGTCTTGACGTACGCGAACTCGATCCCGAACGGCTTCGCCTACGATGACGTCTACATCATCCAGAAGAACGAGCGGGTCCACCGGCTCGGCGACCTCCGCAGCATCTGGCTCACGCCGTATTGGCCGATCAACGGACACGTCTACGGTCTCTACCGGCCTCTGGCGATCTTCGGCTACGCCGTGCAGTGGGCGCTCTCGGATGGCGCTCCGTGGCTCTTCCACGCCGTCAACGTGCTGCTGCACGCAGGCGTGTCCCTGCTCGCGTTCAGCTTCCTCGCGCGGCTCACCGGTCCCACGGGGGCGCTGATCGGCGCAGCACTGTTCGCGGTCCACCCCGTGCACACCGAGGTGGTCGCCAACGTCGTAGGCCAGGCGGAGCTCCTGGCCGCGGCCGGATCGCTTGCTGCGTGCGTGCTGTTCATCGGCCGACCGGCAGAAGGAATACGCCTGGGACGCTGGCTGGCGGTCGCTGCGCTGTACGCCGCCGCCATGCTCGCCAAGGAGAGCGCCATCGTGCTGCCGGCGCTGCTCGTTACGGCGGATCTCGCGTACGAGCGCCGACGGGGCTGGTACACGTCACTTCTCGCCCATCTGCGCTCCATCGCGCCCGCCATCCTGCTGCTCGCCCCCGTTGCCCTCGGCTTCCTGGGCCTGCGCGTCTACGTACTCGGGTCGGTGGCGGGTACGGATGCCGCGCCCTGGCTGCCCTTCCTCCGCGAAGACGGCCGGATCTTCGTGGCGCTCCGGGCCTGGATGGAGTACGTGCGCCTTCTGTTCTGGCCCATGGATCTCTCCGCCGACTACTCGCCCGGCGTGATCCTGCCGGTGACTTCGTTCACTCCTGCGGTTCTCGCCGGAGCTGGATTCCTCACCGCCACGGTGATCTTCGCCCTGGTGCTGCCGAAGCGCCCCGATGTGGGGCTGCCCGCGGCCTGGTTCCTCTTGGCGATCCTGCCCGTCTCCAACCTCATCATCCCGATCGGGGTGGTCGTCGCTGAACGGATTCTCTACCTGCCATCCCTCGCGGTCAGCATCGCCGCCGCCTATGCGTGGGTGGCTCTGGAACAGAACGGCACTCGCCGCGCCCGCCAACTGGCCGCTGCCGCTGCGGCCGCCGTTCTCGTGCTCTTCGGTGGGCGCGCCGTGCTGCGGAATCCGGAATGGAAGTCCACGGATACGATCTTCGCGGCGCTGTTGCGGGATCACCCGGAGTCGTATCGGGCTCAGTGGTACGCGGCGCACCGAGCCTCACAGCGTCGTGACGCCAAGGCTGCGGCGGAGCACTGGGGGCTCGCCTGCCGCCTCTGGCCACGCGATGCTGCCCTGCTGACCGAATGCGG